>JBBSAR010000313.1:0-5623 GCA_038252125.1 Desulfatiglandales bacterium | reverse complement strand
GGGGTCACGGGGCGCCGCAGTTGCGTTTTGCGGTGGAGTCTCAACTGGACATGATTGCGGCGGAACTGGGGCTGGACCCGATTAACATCCGCTTGAGGAATGCGAGAAATTCGGGTGAAATGCTTCCCAACGGCGACAACGTACATAACTGCGGTCTCAAAGACTGCCTTAAGGATATTGCCAAGCATACGGACTTTCACGCGAAATTCGGGCGCCGTCAAGAAGACGGGAACGGGGGACGGTACCGGAAGGGCATAGGGGTCGGGGTCAGCGCCTACTTTGGAGGCTCGCTGATTTACCCCAACAGCTCTTCCGTTATTGTGAAGATGAACGACGATGGAAGCGTCACCTTGCTGACGGGCGCCATGGATATCGGTCAGGGCGCTGAAACCATCCTCTCGCAGATTGTGGCGGAAGAGCTCAAGATCCCCATGGAGGAGGTGCAGGTGGTTGCCGCGGACACGGAAACCACCCCCGTGGATATCGGAAGCTGGATCAGCGGCAACGCCTATGTGTGCGGCAATGCGGCCCGTGTGGCTGCCGGCAACGTAAGGGAGAAGTTGATGCAGCTTGCCGCTGAAGAACTGGAAGCCGGCATCGAAGACCTGGTGGTCCGGGACAAGCGGGTCCACGTAACGGGCTCACCCGACCGCGGGTTGACCTACGCCAGGCTTGTGGCCCTGAGCATTCAGAAACATCGGGGCGATCCCGTCATCGGGAACGGGCACTGGCGCACCATGCGCGATGAACCGGTTCACCCGAGCCTGGCCACCACAAAGGGACGATGGACGGAAAACTATGCCTTTGACGCCCAGACGGCCGAGGTGGAAGTGGATACGGAGACGGGAAAGATCCGTCTGCTTAGGGCCGTGACGGCTCATGACTGCGGGTTTCCCATCAATCCCCTCCTGGTGGAAGGCCAGATTGACGGCCAGATATCCATGGCCCTGGGCCATGCCTTTCTGGAAGAGGTGATGATGGAAAAAGGACGCACCCTGAACCCTAACTGGCTGGATTACCGTATGCCATCCATCCGAAACATTGCCGGTTCTGAACATCTGGATGTAATCACGGAAGAATACCGGATCGGGAAACCATACCGAACCAAGGAAGTCGGCGAAGGATATGTTTCCGCCATTCTGGCGGCCATTGCCAACGCCATATACGACGCCGTGGGTGTGCGGCTTTTCTCAACGCCCTTTACACCGGAAAAGATATTGAGAGGGTTGGGGAAAATAAAATAGGCTTAGCTTCAAGGATCATAAAAGAGGATTCGAGATGAAACAGGTGCTTTATTGGGACAAGGAACTGGAAACCATGCCCCGGGAGAAGCGGGAAGCGTTGCAACTGGAACGATTCATGGAACGTATGGCTTACGTGTACGATCGAAGTCCCATGTATAAAAGAAAGTATGACCGGGCGGGCATTAAACCTTCCGATATTAAAACACTGTCCGATATTTCGAGGGTCCCTTTCACTGTCAAGGAGGAGTTGCGGGAGAGCCAGAAAGAAAAACCGCCGTGGGGAGATTTCATGTGTGTCCCGCCCGAAGACGGGGTGCGGGTTTTTCAAACAACGGGAACCACCGGAATCCCGGTCAGGGTTATGCTGAACAAAAAGGACTGGACCGTGCATTTTTATCAACAATTCATGCATTTCATGAATGCCTACGGCATTACCACTTCGGACATCCTCTACGTGCCCTTCGGCTATGGGCTCTACATTGCCTGGTGGGGATTTCAGGCGGCTCTGGAACAGGCAGGGGTGATGATTGTACCGGGGGGAGCCCAGTCCTCGAAAGACCGTGTGCGAAATATCTTCGACTGGGAGGCCACCGTGGTTTGCGGCACCCCCACCTATCTCCTTCACCTGGGCGAAGTCGCCCGGAAAATGGGAATCTCCCTGGCTGACTCCCGGGTGTCGGTGGTTGTGGCGGCCGGAGAACCGGGCGCCAATGTGAAATCCACGAAATTGGCCATAGAGACAACCTGGGGGGCCAAATGTTATGATGATATCGGTTCCAGTGAAATCTCCAACTTCGGGTTTGAATGTATTTTTCAACAGGGAACCCATGTGAATGAAAATATGTTTTATGCTGAATGCCTGAATCCGGATACCCTCGAACCGGTAAATGAGGGGGAAGTAGGGGAACTGGTCCTCTCCAATCTGTGCACGAAAACCATGCCCCTCATTCGCTATCGCATAAAGGATCTGGTGAAATTCAACCGGGAAACCTGTGAATGCGGGCGGACGTTCCTGAGACTGGACGGGGGCATACTGGGCCGGTCCGACGACATGTTTCAGTTTGCCGGTGTGAATGTGTTCCCATCCGCCATAGAAAATATTATTCGGAAGGTGGACTGTTTTTCCAATGAATACCAGATTATTGTCCCCCGGATGGGGAGTGGAAATCGACTTAAGATCCGCGTGGAACCGGAATCAAGCCAAGTGTCTTCCAAGCAGATGCAAGAAGCACTGGATCAATTCATCGAGGAATTCAAGTACCGCATTACATTCACGCCGGAGGTGGAGGTGGTTGAGATCGGGGAGTTGCCCCGTTTTGAATTAAAGGCGAAACGCCTGATTCGTGAGATATAAGCGTTTTGAGCCGACGTTCACCGGTTCTTTTTTGTTGTTAACCCATAGATTGAAGGAGGAAACTGTCATGAAAAAGGGAGTCTTTGTGTCTTGCTTGGCCGCGGTCTTGTTCATGGGTATGCCTTTTGCCGTTCTGGGGGCGCCCGATGCCATTCACATCGGGGCAACGGTTTCTCAGACGGGCCATTTTTCATCCGAGATCGGCCCCTTCAAACGGCTCATGAACGCCTGGGCCGACAGGATCAACGAGCAAGGCGGCATCATGGTCAAGGAATACGGGAAGAAATTGCCGGTAAAATTCACTATTTACGATGACAGAAGTGATGAGGCCACGGCAAAAAAATATTATGAACGCCTGGTTACGGTGGACAAGGTGGACCTGCTTCTGGGGCCCTACAGCAGCCCGCTTACTTTCGCCGCCAGCACGGCCGGCGAAAACCATCAAGTGCCCTTTATTGCGATCTGCGCCAATTCACCCAAAATCTATTCCCGCGGGTTTAACTGGCTTGTGGGCGTTATTGATCTGGGGCCTCGCTATACCTATCGCTACTGGGAGATGATTCAGAGCGAGGGGAAGGCCAAGACGGTGTCCTTCGTGGTGGAGGATACCATACACCCCCTGGGCGTATTCAAAGGGTCCCAGGTGCTCGCGGAGAAGGCAGGCCTGAAGGTCCTGTCCAGCGATATCGTACCGGCGGACACTCGCGATTTTACGCCCATTATCACAAAGCTCAAGAAAGAGAATCCCGACATCGTCTATGTATCCTCCAATATCCCCTTTGCCATCAATTTCATGAAACAGGCCAGGGAGATGAAGCTCAACCCCAGGGAATATCATTGCATCCACCACAGCGGCATCTTGAGGGACGCATTGGGCAGTGCCGCCGATTACATCATCGGGCAGTCTTACTGGGTTGAGGGAATGAAACTCGGCGACACGGCCCTGATTAACGACCTGCTCAAACGCGCCAAGGTCAGCGAGCCCATGTATCCCTGGTCTCCTTCCTATGTGGCGGCTTTTCAGATCGTTCAGGCCGCCATTGAAAAGGCGGGGACCCTGGACAAGAAGGCGTTGATGGAGAGCCTGAAAGGACTTCGGTTGGGAACGGTGCTGGGTGAGGAATATTTCCACGAGACGGGATACGGCTCGCTCAATACCTATCCCTCCCAGATTCAGGAGGGGGTCTATAAAGTGGTGTATCCTCCGAACGTAGCCACCGGCAAACATATTTATCCACGTCCCGAATGGAAATAATAACTGCATAAGGGTGTTGTTGTGTCGGCAGATTTCATCCAACTCTTGGTGGGAGGGGTCCTCTTGGGCGGCATCTACGGACTCGCCGCCTTCGGCCTCTCCATCACTTTCGGGGTCTTGAATGTCTTGAACCTGGCCCACGGGGAATTCCTCATGCTGGGTGCGCTCTTCAGTTACGGGCTTTTTGCGGCGTTCGGGATAAATCCGTTCGTGGCTGCCGTTGTGGTGATCCCTGTCTTTATGGTCCTGGGGGTCGGCTTTTACGTGATTTTGTTGAAGAAGATCAGCGACAAGCCGCCACACCAGTTGCTGACGTCTTCAATTCTGGTTACCTTGGGGGCCTCTTTGTTTATCGAGGATGTCACCTCCTTTTTCTGGGACCGCCCGGTAACCGGGATTTCTTATTCGCTTCCCCCGTTGGAGTTGGCTGGAGTCGTCATATCCTCCACGCGTCTTCTCATCCTTTTGTTCATCTTTATCCTCGCCTTCGGCATACAGATTTACCTTCGAAAAACCTATGTGGGGAAGAGCATCAGGGCCATTACCCAGTCCCGGGAAGGGGCCAAGGTGGTAGGGATCCCCATATCCGCGATATCAGCCGTGGCATTCAGTATCGGCATGGCGCTGGCCGCTTCGGCCGGTGCTTTTTATGTGACCCTTTTTACCGTCACGCCAACCATGGGGATCCCGCTGACCATAAAATATCTCTGTGTGGTCGTATTGGGGGGATTAGGGAGCATTGTGGGATCGGTGCTCGGGGGTCTTATCCTGGGGGTGGCGGAAACCATGACGTCCTACTATTGTGGTGCCGAATGGGCGCCCACCATCGCCTTTATTCTCCTGATCCTCATCCTTATTATCAGGCCGGAAGGTCTTTTCGGGGCAAAGAAATGAACCGCAAGGGAAAACGGCTGCCTTTTTTCTTGATTGTTTTGTGCGCAGGCGTCCTGGCCGCTTTGCCCTGGATAGGGGTCTCTTACGGAATCGTCTGGATTTTTCTGTTGGCCGTCTACTTTGTGCTGGCCCTCAGCTATGATATTGTGGGCGGCTATCTGGGATATATGAACCTCGGCCATTCCACTTTCTTCGGCCTGGGGGCCTATACCGCCGCCATTTCGTTGAACCAGGGATTGCATCTGGGTTCCGCCCTCGTTGTGGCGGTGTTGCTTACGGCGGGTTTTGCCGCCATGGTAAGCTATCCCCTTTTCAGGTTGCGGGGGGCCTATTTCGCCCTGGCCACGTTCGGCCTGATCAGCCTTGTGGAGGTGTTGACCGTCAACCTGCGGGACTTGACCGGTGGATCGGGAGGAATCTCTACGCCTCCGGGAAACAACATGGTCACGGCCTATTACCTGATCCTGATGGTTGCCGGCGCCACCATGGGCCTCAGCCATTTTATCGCCCGATCCAAATTCGGGTTGGCCCTTTTCAGTATTCGAGAAGATGAGGAGGTGGCGCAGGCCTTCGGGGTTCCCACATCCCTGTACAAGGGATTGGCGCTTGTTATCAGTTCCGTTCCCGCCAGCCTTGCCGGCGGCATTTACGTGTGGAACATGACCTATATCAGCCCCCCTTCCGTGTTCGGACTTGAAATCGCCCTGAGCCCTATTGTCATGGCCATGTTGGGAGGAACGGGCACCATGGCGGGACCGTTGGTCGGGGCGGTTTTTATCACGGTGGTGCAGGAATTTTTGTGGACAAAGGTCCCCTACTTCCATCTGGCCATGTACGGGATGGTCTTGATCCTGTTGGGACTTTTCCTGCCGGGAG
>JBBSAR010000312.1:0-5626 GCA_038252125.1 Desulfatiglandales bacterium | reverse complement strand
ATCAGCTCCTTTCGGAAAAAAAGTTGCTCCTTTACCAATTGATACCCTGGTCTCATAGGGGGTTCTCCTCCTCACGTGGATGGGCGCCTCAGATCATGCCAGGTTTTCCTCCTTTAGAATTTCATCGACGGTGGAAAGAAGATCTTCCGGGTCCACCGGTTTTTCGAGAAATTCGGTAACAGGCCAGCTTTCCCCCATGATATGCTGAAACTTTTCCGGCCCTTCCTCGGCCATTTTTTGGGGAAAAGAGGTCATCATGAGGATAGGTATCGCAGTGTATCGAGGATCGTTCTTGAGTTTGTAGGCCAAATCAAATCCGTCCGTATCTGTTGCCATGATAACGTCCAGGATAACGAGATCGGGGGTTTTTTCTTCGATCTTCTCATAGCCTTCCTTTCCATTATAGGCGACCCTCACTTTATACTGTCTGCTTTCCAGCACGATGCGAACCGTATTTACCAGATCCCTGTCATCATCAATGACGAGAATATCTACGTCCATAGCCATCTCCTAAAATGTTTTTCGCAGATTCATCTGCTATCATTTATCATCAAGGAACGCGAGAATGCTTGAAATCGCCTCATTCGCCCTCGTCTCTGTTTTTCGCGTTAATTCTTCCCCGAATTCAAAATCTTCCCCCTGCACGCAAATCAGACATGTTCGTGGGAATCGATGGTAGATGGATTGCAGCGTGGCCAAGAAAAGAGGTGGGCCCAAATGGTGTGTCCAAAAAAGGGGCGACCCTTCCAACGCCGGTTCAATTTCAATCCATTTCCACCCATCCGCCAATTCTTCGATGGTTGCGTCAACCAGGATCAGGAGATCTGCGTTTTTCAGATCCTCCGCAAGAGCGATGTCAAGTTCGGGAAGCGCTTGAACGTGGATTTCTCTTCTGTGTTTGAGCAAAGGGCGGAGCTTTTCCACGACATACGGACCGATGCCATCGTCCCTGCGGTCGCGATTTCCGTACCCGATAATCCATATCTCCGGCACCCTGAAGGAGTTTTTTTTCACTATTTGCTCCCACAATTTTCTGAATGATTACGGACTACCCCCTTACAAAATTCCTCAAAATGTCCCCATGGGGACCGCATATCTCGATGTCCAGCGCCATCTGACCGAAAGCATGGGTAGAGCAGGAAAGGCACGGATCATAACAGCGGATCGCGCCTTCCACCCGGTTTAACATACCCTCTTCAATTTCGCCATGATGAATATATTCCCCGGCAACCAGGGCGATGGAACGATTCATGGCGATATTGTTATGTCCTGTGGCCACGATAAGGTTCACCCGCTCTATGGCGCCATTTTCGTTCACCCAATAGTGGTGAATAAGGGTTCCTCTTGGTGCTTCGATCACGCCCACTCCTTCAGGATTGGACGGTTTTGCGGTAATCCGTATCTCCGTGCCGCAGATCCGAGAATCTGTCAGAATTTCCTCGGCCTTTTCCAAACAGTTGAGCAACTCGATGAGGCGCGCATAATGATAGAAAAGGGTACATCCTTTCAGTCCGTTATCAGACATCTGCCGGTAGGCCATTCGTTCGTTTTCAGCCTTTGGAGTGCTCATGCCGGTCGCCGCGTTGAGCCTCCCCAAAGGACCTACTCTGTAGCATCCTTCGGGATACCCCTGTGGTTTGAAAAAAGGGAACTTAAGATAAGACCAGGGTTCCACATGCTCGCCGATATAGTCCAGATATTCAGTCGGATCAAACTGAACAAGGATCTCTCCCTGGGGATCGACCATCCTGAAATCCCCCTCATACATGTCAGGACACCCGCTTTCGTCTACCAGGCCCCCATAATTGCTTGAAAAATTGGCAAATTTCTTCACCTCGTCCAGGTTCCGCTCATTCCAGTCTTTGATCAGGGTTATAGCCGTTTGGCAGGTTTGGTAGGATTCTTCCATACCTTTTAAAATACCGTCTCGATCGTTCACCGAGAGGGGGCTGTTCACCCCTCCGGGCATGGCAAAGGAAGGATGGATTTTTTTTCCTCCAAGGGCTTGAATGATCTCCTGGCCGAATTTTCTCAGCCTTATCCCTTTCAGAGCTATTTCAGGGAATTTGTTGATGACGCCCACCACATTGCGTACGGCCGGATCGGCATCCCACCCCAGGAGGAGATCAGGGCTTGCCAGGTAAAAAAAATGAAGGGCATGCGATTGAATAAACTGGCCCATATGAAGCAACTTTCTGAGGAGTTTTGCGGTTTCCGGAATTTCAACTCCAAGGATGGCATCACAAGCCTTGGCTGACGCTATTTGATGGCTTACAGGACAGATACCGCATATTCTTTGCGTGATAATAGGCATTTCTTCAAGAGGTCTGCCCTCGCAGAACCGTTCATAGCCCCTGAATTGGGTGACATGAAACCTGGCATCACGGACCTCTCCATCATCGTCCAAATGAATAGTCACCTTCCCGTGTCCTTCTAAACGGCTTATAGGTTCTATGGTGATTTTTTTTGCTTTTGTCATGGGCTTTTTCCTCTTTTTCTCAATCGAAATGGATCATTTCAGATGGAAGAACAGGGATCCGTCCCGCCAGGATTTGTGTCAGGCTGTATGCGATTGCCTCTGGCGACGGGGGACATCCGGGGACGTATACATCCACCGGGACGACCTGGTTGACAGGAAGCACTTTGTCAAGAAGTTCCGGGAGTTCCTCGTCAAAAGGAATGACCCCATTGACGGTGCTTTCGGTTTCGATATAGCCCCTTCTCAGAATTTCATCCTTGGGTATCCAGTTCCTAAGTGTATTGATCCCTCCGAATACGGCGCAGTCTCCCCAAGCTACAAGAAACGTACTTTTCCTTCTCAGATCGCGGGCAATCCCGATTTGTTCCGTATTCCCGATACCGCCTTCAATGATTCCAACGGCCACCTCCGGAAAAACAAAATTCTTGAAGTCGGTAATGGGCGTTACCGTTAACTTCACTTTTGAAAGCACATCCAGCAAGGTCTCGTCCAAGTCTAAAAACGACATATGGCAGCCGGAGCATCCTTCAAGCCACACGGTTGCTACTTTAGGCTTTTCCATTCATGAACCTCCACAGGTTTATACCAAAGTAAATTGTTATTATTACGCAATTTCTTTCTTTACTTTTTTTTGAAGCTCTTCCCATGAATGGAATTCAGGGTGGAAACCTGCTCTTTGGGCCAAGCCCCAAAGGGTTTCCCATGAGCTTTTTACCTCGGAAGGCGGAGACAAGATTTGTTTACAGCAGATGGTTTCGCGTCCGTCCAACGAGGCATAGGCGCCGTCCTCCTCCATGCTTAGGGGTAGAGGAATGAAGACTTGCACTTTGTTTGCCAGGGTTTCTCGAAAACAGGGACTCAGGACAGCGAAAAAACCCTCCGGATTCATCTTATCAAAGCTAAATCCTTTTGGAATCTCCTCCCCGTTCAAAAGAAAGAGTCCGCCGTTCCATTCGTCCTTGGCGTTCGGATCGTTGTTTGATGCAACGCCAAGATTCCATGCGCCCGCGCTGTTTCCGTACGGCTTAAGGATGATTATTCTTGCGGCGCCATTCGGGGAAAGGCCATTCATGAGGGACAGGAGAAAAGCGTCACGAACTCCCCCAGCATTGCCGGCGCCGATGGCTTCTTCACCCAGCATAACCAACGGATTTCGAGCGTTTGAAAATGCCTCGGCAACATCGTGGAGAATTTTTCGAGCGTCCTGATGGACCCCTGCTTTTTCCAGAATTTCTCCGGGATAAATTTCGCCCGATTTTCGTAAGAGACTTTCTACGGGATCAATCCGGGATATCCTGTGGGCATTGGTTAGTAAATCAGGGATCATGGCTTTGGCTAACAAGCATGCGTCTCTGTTTTCAATGGGAATGTGGTCATGGATAAACGGGGGTAAAGAGTCCATCTGCCCCAAAACGGCGATCCGGACTCCTTTTTCAAGAATGCATCGCCTAAGCAAAGACGCGATAACAGGTTGGGTTTTCATGGGATTGGCGCCGACAAGCAAAACAAAGTCGGCCTCTGCAATCGCTCTCCAGGAGGTTTCCGGATAGGAAATTCCCAGGTTGTTCCAAGCTTTTCGGATGGTTCTGAAATGGGGGCCATCAAAGGTATCCATATGGTCCGCATTCCACGCTCCCTTCATCAGGTCTCGGAAAAAAAGGAGCTGCTCACTGGAGCAACCGCTGGATGCCATGCTGAAAATGGCTTTTTCTCCCTCTCTGTCTCTGATCTCTCCCAACCGTTTCGCAATCAGATCAAGGGCGTTTTCCCAGGTTTCCTCTTCCCAGTTTCCCTTCTGATTTCGAACCATGGGGTGAAAGAGACGTTGATTCCGGGACTTAAAGATCTCGAATCTGCCTTTGAAACACAGCTGCCCTTTGTCCGGTCGTTTGTTTTCATACAGCAGCTTTCCCTCAATCTTTATCAAGTTGTTGTTGGCTACATAGGAGACAGTGGGACATAGCAGGCCGCATCGAGGACAGCAGGATTCAATGGCGGTCCACTCTTTGCTGTGGCCTTTGACCGCATAATGGGTACTGTATCGGTTATAGATAGCCCCTGTTGGACAGACCTGCATGCAGACGCCGCATTCATAGCATGTGGAATCTCCCCTTGTTTGGCCAAGATCGAAAGCGATCAGGTTGTGGGGCCCTCTGTTTTTGAAATTTATCACCTGGGCGCCGGAGATCTCCTTGCATGCCCGAACGCATCTTCCGCAAAGGATGCAACGGTTGTGGTCCATCCCCAGGAATTCGGTTGTCATATCCACGGGGAATTCTTGGAACGAAGGGGGGACGGTCAGGTGATCCATTTGCAGTTCATAAGCCAATTCCTGAAGCTCGCAGTCTCCGCTTCGGGGGCAGAACATACAGTTGTGGTTTCTTTCCGCGAACAGAAACTCCAGGATGATCCTTCGGCTTTGGATAATTTTGTCATTGGAAGTGACCACGGTCATGCCATCTCGCACTGGCGTTACGCAACTGGCCACCAGTCTTGGAGCGCCATCCACCTCCACCATGCACATACGGCATCCGCCCCAGTCGGAGAGGGCAGGGTGATGGCATAGAGTGGGAATTTGGATATGGTTTTCCAGCGCCGCCTCCAGGATCGAACTCCCTTGCTTTACCAGGGATTCTTTTCCATCGATATGTATTTTTACCTTGATGACATCTTTTTCCATTCGGCATTGATCTCCTTGTGAAGGATTGGCATTGCATTATCCATGTCTTTCACATCCGGTTTCATTCATCAGTTTGAATCTGTATATCGCAACGGAGACATCTGCTGGCCTCCCGCAAGGCCTGCTCTTGAGAAAATCCAAGCTCAACTTCACGGAAGTCCCTTATCCGTTCCACATGGTCCACCTCACCCATGGGAACCCGCGGACACTCCCGGATCTCTTCGTCAATGGCAAAGGGGATTTCAATCTCCTCTTCAGAAAAGACATAGGGTGGTTCTCCGTTCTTTTCCCGTATGGCGGCATCGATTTCCGCTGCCGCCCCGTGGCCCGCTGCGATTGCGCCGACGACGGTATCCGGCCCGGTGACCATATCTCCCCCGGCAAAGACCATTGACGAAGTTGTCAGGGCTTTCCGTCCCTCTGCGATCTTGATGAGACGCTGGTTTGTTGTCTCAATCCCGGCCTCT
>JBBSAR010000311.1:0-5657 GCA_038252125.1 Desulfatiglandales bacterium | reverse complement strand
CTCGGGTGCGCGCATCCTGGTGACGCTGATAGGCGAGATGAAAAGAAAAGGGCTCGACCTGGGCCTGGCTTCCCTGTGCATCGGAGGCGGCCAGGGAATGGCCATGGTTCTGGAAAACGTTGGGTAATTATTCCAAATAAGGGGGAAACAATGGCGTACGAGAATATCATTTTTGAAGTGGATGGAAACATAGCGATTATCAAATTCAACCGGCCGAAGGCACTCAATGCCATCAATCCGGGAGTTTTAGCGGATGTGAGCAATGCCCTGGACATCATCGAAGCGGACCCTACCATTAAAGTCCTGGTCCTGACGGGCGAGGGGGATAAGGCCTTTGTAGCGGGAGCGGACATCTCTCACATGGCCGGGTTTTCGCCTCTGCAAGGGCGCAAGTTTTCGGCACAGGGGCAGGAACTGCTCTTCCGTCTCGAAGGCCTCTCCATCCCGGTTATCGCCTGCGTAAACGGATTTGCCCTGGGTGGCGGCACGGAAATAGCCATGGCATGCGACTTCATCTATGCCTCCGAAAACGCAAAATTCGGTCAGCCCGAAATCAACCTGGGGATCATTCCCGGATTCGGCGGGACCCAGCGTCTTTCCCGGCTTGTGGGAAAGTCCATGGCCAAGGAGCTGTGTATGACGGGGGTCATCATCAGTGCTCAAGAGGCCAAGGAAATCGGCCTGGTTAACAAGGTCTTTCCCCATGGAGAACTCTGGGGAGCCACTATGAAAACAGCCGGAATCATCGCTTCCAAGGGTAAAGTCTCCTTGAAAGCAATCAAACATTGTATCGACAAGGGATTTGACCAGGACCTCAGGATTGGATGTCACATGGAAGCCGACGGGTTTGCCCTCTGCACGTCCAGCCCGGATGCCAAAGAGGGCATGACCGCCTTCCTGGAAAAGAGAAAACCTGAATTTAAAGGGGAGCTGAGCTGAAAATGGATTTTGCATTGACGGAAGAACAGAACATGGTGCGTGACATGGCCGCGAAGTTTGCCGAGACCGAAATCAAACCAAAGGCGGCCGAACTGGATGAAAAACATGAGCATCCAGCCCACATTGTTCAGCAATTGGGGGAGCTTAAGATGCTGGGCATTGCCGTACCGGAAGAATTCGGAGGCGGAGGCATGGACTATGTAAGCTATGTCCTTGCGCTCATCGAAATATCGAAGGCCTGCGCTTCAACCGGGGTCATCATGTCGGTCAACAATTCCCTGTACTGTTATCCGGTCTATGCATACGGCACTCCCGATCAGAGGAAAAAATACCTGTACCCCTGTGCCTCCGGGGACAAACTCGGATGTTACGGGTTGACGGAGGCAGGGGCAGGCTCTGATCCATCCGGGCTGAGAACCACTGCGGTAAAAGATGGTGACGAATGGGTCATAAACGGAGAAAAAAAATTCATCACCAATGGGAATGTAGCCTCCTATGCCGTCATCGCCGCGGTCACGGAAAAGGGCAAAGGATATAAAGGGATCAGTTCTTTTGTAGTAGACCTGGAAAACACCGATGGCTTTAAAGTGGGGCGGGTGGAAGAGAAAATGGGCATCCTGGCCTCGGGCACATCCGAGCTTATTTTTGAAGACGCCCGGGTGCCGGCTGACAGCCTCCTCGGAAAAGAAGGAGAAGGCTTCAAACAGATGCTCAGCACCCTGGACGGTGGAAGAATCGGGATCGCATCCCAGGCCATAGGGATCGGGAGGGCCGTTATCGAAGATGCCCTTACGTATGCGAAAACCCGCGAGCAGTTCGGAAAACCGATCACTTCTTTTCAGGCCATTCAGTGGAAACTGGCCGATATGGCCACGGAAATTGACGCTGCCGAGCTGCTTACCCTAAGAGCGGCCTGGCTGGAAGACCACAAAAAACCTTATGAAAAGGAAGCCGCCATGGCAAAGATGTTCGCCTCGGATGCCGCCATGCGGGCCTCCATCGAAGGCGTACAGATCCTCGGGGGATACGGTTACTGCAAAGAATATCCCATGGAACGTCACATGCGAGATGCCAAGATCTGCCAGATCTACGAAGGAACCAACGAGATTATGCGGCTGGTTGTTGCCAAGAATCTTATCAAAGGCTGAGCATCAAAAAGATCATTCCATCGAAAGGGGGACCGCTATGCCCTTGACTTTTGACCCGAAAATCTTTGACGATATTGAACAGGAACGCACCGAATGGCAGGGAAAGCTGGAAAAGGTCTTTTCCAACCAACCGGAAAGGATGAAGAGATTCTCCACGGTTTCCGACAGCGAGATCAACCGGATCTACACTCCTGAGGATATCAAGACCCAGGACTTCGGGAAGGATATCGGTTTTCCCGGGGAGCCCCCTTTTACACGGGGAGTTCAGCCGTCCATGTATCGAGGGCGATTGTGGACCATGCGCATGTTTGCGGGACTGGGAAGCGCCAAGGATACCAACCGGCGTTTCCACCACCTGGTAAAAGCAGGGCAGACCGGGCTTTCCACGGCCTTCGATATGCCCACCCTCATGGGCTACGATACGGATTCCCCCAAAGCCAGAGGCGAATGCGGCAAGTGCGGCGTCGCCATCGACACACTCAAGGATATGGAAGATCTCTTTGAGGGACTTCCCATCGACCAGATCACCACATCCATGACCATCAATCCGCCGGCCTCCGTGCTCTGGGCCATGTATATCGCCATGGCGGAAAACAGGGGGATAGACAGGAAGATTCTTGGCGGGACCATTCAAAATGACATGCTGAAGGAATTCGTCGCCCAGAAGACCTTTATGTGCCCCCCTGAACCCTCCGTGCGCATCATTACGGACACGGTTGAATTCGGAACGAAGGAAGTCCCCAGGTGGAACACGATCAGCATCAGCGGGTATCATATCCGTGAAGCAGGCTCCACCGCCGTACAGGAGCTGGCCTTTACGCTGGCCGACGGCATCGCCTACACGGAAAAGGCCCTTGAGCGGGGTCTGGATGTGGATGATTTCGCTCCGCGCTTTTCGTTTTTCTTTAATTCCCATCTGGATTTTTTTGAAGAAATCGCCAAGTTCCGGGCTGCGCGGCGCATGTGGGCCAAAATCATGAAAGAACGTTTCAAGGCCAAAGATCCCAGGTCCTGGTGGCTGCGGTTCCATACCCAGACGGCGGGATGCTCCCTGACGGCGCAGCAGCCCTACAACAACGTGGTCAGGACCGCACTCCAGGCGCTGGCGGCCGTCATGGGGGGGACCCAGTCGCTCCACACCAATTCTCTTGACGAGGTGCTGTCCATCCCCACGGAGGAGGCGGCGACCATCGCCTTGAGAACGCAGCAGATTATTGCCGAGGAATCGGGGGTCGCCAACACCATCGATCCCCTTGGCGGATCCTACTTCGTGGAAGCCTTTACCAACCGCATGGAAGAAGAAGCCTTTGACATCATAAATAAGATCGATGAGATGGGCGGCATGCTGTCCGCCATTGAGAAAAATTATCCCCAGCTCGAAATCGCCGACGCAGCCTATCACTACCAGAAGCAGATCGACAACCGGGAAAAGATCGTTGTGGGCGTAAACAAACATGTTATTGAAGACGAAGAAATACCGGTTGAAGTAATGGAGATCGATGAGGAACTGGAAAAGATCCAGATAGAGAAAACCCGGAGAGTGAAGGAGCAGAGAGATAACGCAAAGGTTGCGAGGCGCCTTGAAAGGGTGGCTGAAGCCTGTGCCGGAAAAGAAAACGTGATGGAGAGCCTGATAGACGCAGTAAAAGAGTATGCCACCGTACAGGAATTGTGCGACGTATACAGAAAAGTTTTCGGAGAGTACAGGGATCCGGGGATCTATTGATTGAGGATTGAGAAGAGGGTATTATGGCACAACAGAGAAGATTGAGAGTAATGGTAGCGAAACCCGGGCTGGATGGACATGACCGCGGCGCCAGGATCATTGCGAGGGCCTATCGTGACGCAGGTTTTGAAGTGGTGTATACCGGGCTTCATCAAACGCCGGAAGAGATTGTGGAGGCGGCCATACAGGAAGATGTGGACATGATCGGGATGTCGAGCCTGGCAGGCGCCCACAAGTACCTTTTCAAGGCGGTCGTCGAATTGCTGAAGGAAAGAGACGCGGATGACATCGTCGTCTGCGGGGGCGGCATCATTCCCAAAGAAGATATTGAGATGTTAAAAAAGGCAGGCGTCAGGGAAATCTTCACGCCGGGAACCACCCTCGATGACATTGTCAAATGGGTCAAAGCGAACGTGACGCCGAGGTAAGGGGAAATCATGCCAAGCATTGTTGAAAAAGTGGTTTCCGGAGATGTCAGGACCGTTGCCCGCCTTATCCGCGATATTGATGACGGAATGCCCGAAGTAAGGAAGGTTTTGAAGCAACTCTACCCCCACACGGGAAATGCCTACGTCATAGGCATCACGGGCGCTCCGGGTGTCGGGAAGAGTACGCTGGTCGACCAGATGATCGCCCATCTCAGGAAGCGGAATAAGACCGTGGGAGTCCTCGCCGTGGACCCGACCAGCCCGTTCAGCGGGGGGGCCATCCTGGGAGACCGGGTCAGGATGCAGCGTCACAGTATGGACAAGGGTGTTTTTATCCGGTCTCTTGCAACGAGAGGCCATTTCGGCGGACTGACCCAGTCCACCCGTAGCGCCATTGACGTGCTGGATGCCATGGGAAAAGATTATATCCTGGTGGAAACGGTGGGTGTGGGCCAGGACGAGGTAGATGTGGTCAGGAGCGCCCACACGACGGTCATCGTGGTTATTCCCGGAATGGGAGACGGTATCCAGGCCATCAAGGCGGGTATCCTGGAAGTGGGGGACATTTTTCTTATCAACAAGGCCGACCGTGACGGATCCGACAAGACCTACACGGACCTGAGGCTGATGATTGAGATGGATGATAAGAAATATGACAGGGGGACCTGGAAACCTCCCATACTGAAGGCGCAGGCGGTTTTTGATGAAGGTGTGACCGAATTCATGGAGGCCATTGAAAACCATGCCCAATACCTTAAAAGCATCTTTGGAGGACTGGATATTCGGAAGCACAAGGGTATGGTTCGTCAGGAGCTTGCCGAGATGATAAAGGCCAGGCTTCTCGAAGAAGTCCTCAGCAAACTGACTGAAACCGGCGATTTTGACAAGGCCGTTCAAGCGATAAGCGATGGAAAGATCGACCCTTATTCCGCCTGCGATAATCTCGTGCTTCCCATCGTTGGTCTTTCCCACCCATAAACCGCCGTGAATACCCTTCTCTGGTGGATGCGCCAGATACTGCTCGTAGCCATAGGGACTTTTTTCCTGCTTTTCGGGATTTATCTCCTGATTGCCGCCTATCAATTAAAGAATCCCTATAGCTTTATCATGACTTTTTTCGCTTCCAATCTGATGATATTGATCAGCGCCGTGCTGGTCATGGGGTTTATTCTGAGAATGATCAAAGTTTTTAAACTGACCAGAATGCCTGACGAAACAGAGAACAAAACAGACGATAGTGAAGGGGGTTCCGATGCCGAACGATAACAAAACGCTGTCCATAGGCAAGAGGCTTTTTAAACTCAGGAGATCCAAGAAACTCACCCTCAAACACCTGGCAAACGAAACCGGGCTTGCCACGAAAGCCATAAGCCAAATAGAAAAGGGAGAAATCATGCCGCCCGTTTCCGTTATTCT
>JBBSAR010000310.1:0-5673 GCA_038252125.1 Desulfatiglandales bacterium | reverse complement strand
GTTGCTCTCGTAACGGTTTCGGCACGCACTTTCCGCATGGCCTCTTCCAGGTCGGGCGGTTTCGCGGCGCCTGCCCCGGCTTCTTCCTTTTCGCGGGCGAAGAGCATATTTGCAGGCGCAGCCGCAGCCATCTGGGACTTTTTCTCCATTCGGTCGAGACGCATCCCCCTCTCAGGAACCGGCGGCGCCGGGATGGCCTTGCTTTCTGTCTCGATCACGGGTCTTTGGCGAAAGAGCGGGGAGTATAAATCCTGAATGAACGATATGGGGCACCCGCTGACAAGGTTTAATCGTACATTTTCCCACTTCTTCCCGCTTACGTTATCCACGATAGCCCATCCTTGAAGAAATGGCTCGGCCCCTTTTTCTTCGCCCGGAATTACAATGCGGTAGGTAGCCTTCCACACCGGAGATTCAACCAGGTAGCTCACCAGGAGTTCCTGTCTGCCTTGCCCGTTGGTTGTGATGGTTACCGTCTTTTCATCTCTCCGATGCCCTTGAGAAATAGTTTTCAAGTAATGAATCAGGTCTTTGTCGAGGGTTTCATCGAGGAATCTGATCCCCGTAATCTCATCCGTATTGAGACTCTGAAACTGTCCTCCCTCGGCCATGATCGTCAAATAAAACCGCGGCATGCGCTCATCGTCTTGAAGTATTACACGCTTTTCCACCCCGACAAGAATTCCGCTTATGGAGGTTTCACCCTTTAAAAGCGTGACTCTGCTCCCCTGGAACTGCCTGAGCGTCTGAGGCAGCCCTTCATCTTTTCGAAGTTGAAAGGCATAGTCCTGCAATTGCTGTGCAGCGGTCTTTTCACTGTCGTAAACAATGCTGCTGATCTTCCCGCCGCTCGTATTCAAAACGGTCAGACTTTTAAGCACATCATTCATCTGAGTGGCGGAGAAATGCAGATCGATCTTTTCCCCGGCCGGGACTAGTCCGCCAAGTTCAAAATATCCGACTCCGCTATTAAAGAGGACCACCTTTCTCAGGGACAGCCCGTTATCCAGTGCTTTCACCGTTTCCCCCATGGCCGGATACAAAACAGTTAGACAGACCAAAATAGCCGGGATAAAAACGTTAAGCACGAGACGAATTCTTTTCATAACCTTACCTCCTTGCATTGATTTACGGTGGTTTCTTTCATTTTCCTGGAAGCAAAATCAAGATGTTAATTCATAACTTTCAGGGTGAGACTTGTCAAGCGGCGAAACCCCGTCCGTATTTTTACCGTTCTAATCTCGCTAAATAGGAGATGTTAAGTTCTACATTGCGCCACGACTCCAGCACGTCATGTTTCGCTAAACGGGCGGAGCTCTTTTCCCATCAGATGGCGCTTAGAGAGAGGTTTTCGCGGCATAAAAACCGTCAAGATATCAGCTTGTTATGCTGTATAAAGTGATTGGTTCAAGGAGACGCCGACTGTAAACTAGTGCATTCTTTCCTCTTGGGGGATTTCTCTAAAACCAACTATCCCCAACAATGTTTCACGTGAAACATTGTTTTCCCTTTATCACCACCCCGTAATATGCTATCAATACTTTACCGATATGCACCTCTTAGATCTCTATGTCTTTATACTTAACCCGTCTTACCAATGTGAGATATCTTAATTCTTATGGGCCATATCATATCGATCTCCAATCAAAAAGGCGGGGTAGGAAAAACCACCACCGCTGTAAATTTGTCAGCATCGATCGCAGCAGGAGATAAAGACTGCCTCCTTATCGACGCGGATCCACAAGGCAATGCAACCACAGGTTTGGGAGTTCGTCCCGATTCCCTTACCCATGGCCTCTATGACTTTTTACTCGAAGGCATCCCCTTCGACCAGGCAGTAGTTCAGACATCTCTTCCAAAGCTCAAAATTCTCGGTGCTACCAGGAACCTCATCGGCGCCGATGTTGAAATCGCCTCCATGCCGGCTCGCGAATTTCTCCTTCGAAAAGCCCTTGCACCTCTTAAAGAACGTTTTCACTATATTTTCATCGACTGTCCGCCTTCCCTGGGCTTCCTCACCGTTAATGCCCTCACCGCCGCGGAATCAATACTCATTCCTGTTCAGTGTGAATATTATGCCCTTGAGGGATTATCCCAGCTTCTCAGAACGGCACAAGCCGTAAAAAAAAGCCTAAATCCGACGCTTCGCATTGCTGATATCGTCCTCACCATGTATGACAAACGTAACAACCTTTCAACACAAGTAGCAAACGAAGCCCGATCCCTTTTTAAGAACCGCGTCTTCAGGACCGTAATCCCGCGGAATGTACGCCTGAGCGAAGCCCCAAGCCATGGAATGCCCATTATCCTTTACGACATACGCTCAACAGGAGCCCAAAGCTATTTATCCCTCGCAAAAGAACTGATTGAAAAGGAACAGTGACGATGCCAAAAAGAAATGCCCTTGGGAAAGGTCTCTCTGCCCTTATTCCCGACATGCAGGAACTAGATGAAAAAGAGAGCATTTATTTTCAGTGCCCTATTGACGCGATTGAACCGAATCCTGATCAACCCAGGCAGCAATTTCTCCCTGATGAACTTCTTGAATTAATTGCTTCTGTAAAGGAAAAAGGGATTATCACTCCCCTCCTCGTAACGCGCAAAGACACCGGCTATCAATTGATTGCGGGGGAAAGACGATGGCGCGCGGCCCAACAGGCCGGTCTCAAAAGGGTTCCTGTAGTCGTCAAGGAAACGACCCCTACCGAATCGCTGGAGCTGGCGCTTATAGAAAATATTCATAGGAAAGATTTGAATCCGATCGAAGAAGCTGTTGCTTACAGCAAGCTTCTCGAACAAACCGGGATAACCCAGGAGTCCCTTGCCCAACGATTAGGCAAAGACCGCTCTTCCATAACCAATTCTCTGAGACTATTAAACCTCCCCCCCTCTATTCAAAAGGATGTCATCGCGGGCACACTAAGCATGGGGCACGCTCGCCTTTTGGCTGGAATAAAAGACACTGCACAACAACAATATGTTCGCGATTGCATTATTAAGAAGGAGCTTTCCGTCCGTCAGTCTGAGGCCCTTGTCAAAAAACTCCGAGCGCCCTCAAACAAAAACCATGCGAACCCGGAATTGGATTACTATATTCAATCGCTGGCGGACAATTTGAAAAAGTCCCTTGGAACCAAGGTGGAAATTAAAAAACGAGGCAAAACAGGAAAGATTGTCGTTCATTTTTATTCAGACGATGAACTAGACCGATTGCTTGAACTTATCGGCTGACCTTTCGATCTTTCCATTTCCTTTCTTTTCCTTTCATTAGTCTCTCGATATTTCCATAGTGTTTCACACAAATGAGGAACGCCATAAGACCGGAAACAATTATGGAAGCCCCGGATTCCTGAAAAATGAAAAGGAATATGGGCATACTCGCCGCAGCAAGCATAGAAGCCAGCGATATATAATTCCATTTCGCTACTATCAGCACAAACAGAACCAGTGCCAGAAAAGTAGATAATGGAGATATGGCAAGATAAACCCCCAGGGCGGTTGCCACCCCCTTTCCTCCATGAAATTTCCTGAAACAAGAAAATTGATGCCCCGCGAGGGCACACAACCCTACAACCGATGGCCCCATAAAACCCAACTCTCCCCCTTCCGCCACTTGGGACATTGACCATAGTACCGGGACAAACCCTTTCAGCATATCGAGCAATAGAGTGACGATGCCCCATTTCATCCCGAGCTCTCTGGCTACATTGGTCGCTCCAATATTTCCACTTCCCCGCGTGGTAATATCAATACTTGCGACTTTCCTGCTGACAATTTGCCCGAACGGAATCGACCCCAAGATAAACGCCCCAACAAAATACACCATCCATTCCCAGTGCATAAAACGCTCCTCACCCGCAATGCCGCGATTATAAATTTTCTTGCTCTTTGCTCCTTCGTATATTACAAATATAGCGCTTTCAAAGATCATGCAAACACTTTCTTTATTCGGTTGGGTAGCCTCATGAAACTAATGGTAATGGATGGGCAGGGTGGCGGCATCGGTGCCGCCATCATAAAAGGAATCAGGGCGAGTATGGGCCTCGATCTGGAAATTTTGGCGCTGGGGACCAATTCTATTGCCACCTCTCGCATGATGAAGGCCGGTGCAAACAAAGGAGGCACAGGAGAAAACGCTATCCTTCACACCAGCCAGACTGTGGATATTATAACGGGACCCCTGGCAATCCTTATGGCTAACTCGATGATGGGCGAAGTGACCGCCCCTATGGCAGCCGCGATCACCTCCAGCCCAGCAAAAAAGATACTGATCCCTCTCACCCAGGAAAACGTAAAAATAGTCGGGGTTTCAGGCGAACCTTTACCGCACCTGGTAAACCAGGTGGCGCAAATCCTTATGGAGATGCACTAATCATGTGCGAAGCAGCTGTGTATATATTGAAATCAGGCAAGGAAGAACTCGTACTGGAAGGCGTGGATTTTCTGGAGAGCAGCCCCGATCATATCAAGATTGTAGACCTCTTTGGCGAGGAAAGGCTGATCCAAGCAAAAGTAAAACGTTTTTCCCTCCTGGACCATAAGATCATACTGGAACCCAGTTAATACAAATAGTTAAGAGCTCCACAGCCAAACAATTCAACCCTCGTAGAAAAGGAGGGAGTCTCTTATGCCAAAAGCATTTTCCGAAAAGATAACGTGGTTAGGACACGATGCCTTTCGTGTAGAGGCAGGCAAGACGATCTACTTTGATCCCTATCAAATTCCCGACGGTCCCGCGGCCGATCTTATTTTCATTTCTCACGATCACTTTGACCACTGTTCTCCTGAAGATGTGGCGCGCATTCAAGCACCTAAAACGATCATTATCACCGAGAAAGACTCGGCATCCAAACTGACTGGCGATATTCGGATTATGAAACCAGGAGAACAACTTGAATTAGCCGGCATCAAAATAACGGCCGTGCCTGCCTACAATACCGATAAGGATTTTCATCCAAAAACAAAAGGTTGGCTTGGCTTTATTGTAGAGATAGAAGGGGTGAAGCTCTATCACGCAGGCGACACGGATTTTATCCCGGAAATGAAGGATTTTAACGTTGATATTGCACTCTTGCCCGTATCCGGAACGTATGTCATGCACTCTGACCAAGCCGCAAAAGCTGCCGTTGCCATAAATCCCAAACTCACCATTCCCATGCACTACGGGGCTATCGTGGGCAACGAGCAAGATGCGACCCATTTCCAAAAAGCACTAGAAGGAAAAGTTGAAGTGCTAATTCTAAAGAAGAGCAAGTGAGAATACCTCGATTTAAAATACTGTCACTGGGCATTCTTCCCTTCCATGGATTTCTCGAACAGGCCACCCGAATATTTGTAAATTTCCAGATTTTCGCTTGAATTTTTCTCCCCGAAAACGGGAACAGCGATTGTCGTCGATCTGAGAAGCTTATTTTTATTGTATTGCACTAATCTAACATAAATTTAGGTTCATATAGCATGTTTATTGGAAGGATTTTTCAACTTCCTTCTCTCGTCTTTCAATGCTTTTTCCACTTTCGGAAGCCTGACTGCGATTGTCGTGGCTCTGACAAATCCCTATTTAACGCCAAAAACGTATCTTTGCAAATTATCTGACCCTACTTTCCATTTCACCTGCCCCTCCGGTTTTTACCACTGTTCATTCTCGCACAGAGCCCATTCGGCACAATATAG
>JBBSAR010000309.1:0-5678 GCA_038252125.1 Desulfatiglandales bacterium | reverse complement strand
GGTTCAGGACATCCACGAAGGTTCTCTCAAGTCCGGTTATGCATACGGCCATTCCGGAACGATCGGCTTTCATAACGTCAAAAGATTCCGCCTTTTTTCTCAAGAGGGCCTTTGGAAAGCTTACCCCCTTAAACAAATGAGAGCGAAAGGTTATGAGGGGTATGGATTTGCCGGCAAGATAGGTGAAGTGTTCATACACCGAATATGCCTTTCCATGAGCCTCCAGCGCGGTGTGGTAAGCCAGAACAGCATCTTTGGATATTCGGGCGGCAATAAGAAATGGGTCTATTGGGAAATTTTCAGGCGATGCTCCGAGGGGAACAGACGCGTAGAGCCCACGGCGAACCCGGACAATATTACCCGCTTTCAGATGGTAGGCAAGGAGAGATTCCCGGGTTCTTACATTGTAAGTTCCATCGGAAGACAGAAAGCAGGCAAACTCCTCGACGGTAAAAACAGGATGTCTGTGGAAAAAAGGCATCAATTTCATAGTCGATCGCTCTTGACAATAATTCGAATAACACGGCATTATTTTAGGTGTAACGAGGTAGCTTGTCAAGTAAATGATTCGACCAGCCAAATTCAAACTTGACACCCCCTGCCCAGCCCTTTCAAGGTGGTACTTGTTGCCTTCCGAATTAACATGAGAGCCAGTCAAATTTGAACTGAACATATCGACCTCCACCAGATACAGTATGAAAGAAAAACTGTATCCGGAGGTTATATCATGCTAAGTCCTGTTTTCGACCAGTTTGCTAAAAAAAGCCCTGTTCCGGTAATGGCCCGTGGAATGATGGAACGGGTACTGAACCCAGAGCAATTGGGTGAATGGTTTGCGACGATTGCAGATCAACAATATACCAGGGATCTGCTATTCTCAACAGTATTCGACCTCATGAGTCAGGTTGTCCGTGGCAGTCATCGTTCTGTTCATGCAGCCTATCAAGCTAATAAAGAAGATATCAGTGTTTCAATCACATCAGTTTACAACAAGCTCAATGGTATCGAAAATGCCCATTGGATCGTTTTCCAACAGATGACAGCGCTCAAACTGTCAAAAATACTTAAAGAACTCGCAGGCGCTGGGTGGCCCAGATGCGAAAACGGGTGGCCACATGACTTTTTACCCGGTATCCCACGGAAATGATCATGTCGAGGTTGTAATATTCCAGCAGCCGCTTTACCTCCCGCTTGCCTTCCCGGCGAACTGTCAAGTATTTCTTGACAGTTGCCTCCGGCGCCAACTCACCCTCATTAAATATACTTTGGATATGGAGGCTTATGTTCTGTTTGGTTGTCTGAAACAGATCGGCCATAAGCTGCTGAGTCAACCAGACCGTCTCATCCTCCAGGCGTACGTCGATCTTGATCTGTCCGTCCTCGGCTTCATAAACGAGGAACTGGCCTCTACCGAAGTCGTATCCGTCAGTGGAAATCAGATCCTTGCTCATTGCCGCACCGCCTCCTCGATGAGTTGCTCCACACGGGTTTTGGCTTGCTCCAGGAGTTCTTTGGACCGTTGTTCACTTGCGGCAGCTTTGTCGTATAGGCTACGGATCTGTTTCTGGAACCCCTCCGGAGCTACCCAAACAAGAAATTTTCGAATATCAAATGGATACAGTTCGAGCTGACCAGAAGTTCCCCGTTGGTGCATTTCTACCTGAAGCTGTCCTGCCTGGCTGTTAAGGTAGAAAGACAAATAGGCCGGATCGAGTGTGGGCGAGCGCAAAATGGTGACGTGATTATCAGGTATGGCCAGCCCCTCAGAAAGGTAGGGCGCAACCCTTCCTAATGTGCCGCATCCTGTGCCGTTCATCAAGATATCCCCATAACGAATCTGGAGTTCGTGAATGGGTTTCCCCAAGGTTTCAAATTCGGTGAGTTCGTACTTGACGCCTGGTTCCTTAAAAATACGGTCAATGAGTTTCCTGTTTATGTTTCCGGTCATTGGCCTTGATCCTGTATGTCGGTGTCCATTTGTTTGCCGGAACTCGTATGCTTACAGAAAGTTATATGGATCATCGACGGTCTGAGAATTTTCACGCGCGGGAGCGACGACGCCCTCGCAACGATCATTTCCCAGCGAAACTTAAACACCTGATTTCTATCACATTACATTTTGGAGGGTATTGGAATCCAGAAATTTCCGGGCCTCGCCTTCAGTGAATTGTGGAAGCTTTGAAAGATTCACCGTAAAATCTCCTGTGCCGTCTATCACGTCCTGACACGGCTCGCATGTATTGTAAATGGATTTCATTTCGCGACCTTTTCCCTTTGGTGAAAATTTCGAGGCAACATTTTGAGGTTATACTTTTTCGTCGTTTGAGGCAACTGTAAGATTTTTTGATCTTCGTGCGGGAAGGCATGCGCCTTAAACCGTCCAACGGATGAAAAATCCGTTGTTCTAAATGCTCTGTACGGAGAGTATACCACGTGGTTTTGTCATATCGGGTCACAGAGTCGAAGTCGATTACCTGATGGCCCCACCGGCAATGCTGAAATGCCACCGCTTCGTCTGAGCGATCATATCGCTCCCGCTCTTTTGGATAAATGGGCCGTTTCGGGCAAAGGCCTATAGTCTTTGTTTAGAACGGATCTTTCCGAAAGCGAGAAACAAAGGGAGCACAATTGGATTATTGTCGAATACACTTGACTTTTGTCTCAACAAACCGTATTTTGTAGAAAATTATTGTTGTTCCAGGTTGTAACTAAAAATCACGTAAGCCTCGGAATGGTTCCGGGGCTTTTTTATTGGAACACAGAAAGAAGGTGTTTTTTGAATTTTAAGTCTTTTCATTTCCATCCCGATGTCGCGGCAGGTGTCACGGCCGCGGGATATGTAACCCCGACCCCTATTCAGGATCAGGCGATTCCGCATGTCCTCAAAAATCATGATATGATGGGGCTGGCACAAACCGGCACAGGCAAAACCGCTGCCTTCGTCCTGCCGATACTCAATCGGTTGATGGAGAAAAAAACCGGTGGCATTCGCAGCTTGATCGTTGCCCCCACCCGAGAGCTGGCCGAACAGATTCATCAGGCCATCGAAACCTTGGGGCTTAAGACCCGCTTGAAAAGCACTACGGTCTACGGCGGCGTGAATATTAATCCCCAGATTCAGAAACTGAAGCAGGCAGATATCGTGGTGGCCTGTCCCGGCAGACTTCTTGATCATATCAGTCGCCATACCGTCGATCTTTCCCGGTTGGAGGTGCTGGTTATTGACGAGGCCGACCAGATGTTCGACATGGGTTTTTTTCCGGACATCCGGCGCATTTTAACCCATCTTCCCAAAAAGCGTCAGACACTGCTTTTCTCGGCTACAATGCCCACGGAAATACGTCGTCTGGCAAAAGACATCCTGAGAGATCCGACCACCATCCAGGTAGGGATCACGGCCCCGGCGGACACGGTTCGCCATGCCCTCTATCCGGTCGCCCAGCATTTAAAAACGGCATTGCTGTTAAAGCTGTTGGAAAATACCTCCGCCGATTCTATATTGGTTTTTACCCGTACCAAACACCGTGCCAAAAGCCTGGGTCAAAAACTGGCCGTAGCCGGATTCCGGTCGACTTCTCTTCAGGGAAATCTTTCCCAGGGACGTCGACAAGCCGCACTGGATGGCTTTCGCGACGGCACATTTCAGATCCTGGTAGCCACGGATATTGCCGCCAGAGGCATTGATGTCACCCAGATTTCTCACGTCATCAACTACGATATCCCTTCCACCCCCGAGGCATACATTCATCGAATAGGCAGGACCGGCCGGGCTACTCGCAGCGGCGAGGCTTTCACCCTTATTACCGGAGAGGACAAGGTTATGGTGCACGCCATCAACCGTACCCTCGGAGCCCCTATAGAGCAACGAACGGTGGCCGACTTTGATTATAATGCGGGCGTAATCAGAAGTTATGGTTCTCCTTCCTTAACACCTCAAAGAAGCGCCTCCCCCCGTGCCAGAGGCCAGCAAACGCAAAGGAACAAATCCGCCCATGAATCAAAAGGAAGGGCCAAAAGAGGAGCGTTTGCCTGGCTTTCTCCCCAATAGACGAAGGCATCCGGCAAGATTCGAGAACGAACCCCATATTTAAGATTACTGAAAAATCCATAATTAGATTGCTTTTCAATAGAATAAGTATTATAATGCATAATAAGGTAAAAAATTCGTAAGCGATAATATCGCTTCATTGCTTTTTGACCCGCGAAAATACGTTAACGGTAATCACATCCTCCACCTCCGTCCTCATTCGTTCTCATCCCCGGTATGCCGACACAGGGGCAATACTTTTAGCGGCAAACCGTTTTCGCCAAAAGAGCTGCAATGAAAGCTTATAAACCCTGAGAATGCCGAAAAGGAGAGCCCAATGATACAAGAAATTAATTTTGAAATCGGTGAGAAATACGAAAACATGAAAGGGGTATTCGAAGTCATCTCGAGAGGAAAAGACTCCATGAATATTCGCTGGGAAGACGGAGAGGAAATCTCCACCCCTATCGTTCTGCAATTGCGCATTATCGATCGGATGAGACGAGAAAAAGAGATTGCAGCTGAAGAGGTCGCACAAAAAACAAAGAAAGCCAAAGCGCCCGCCTCGGGAGGCACAAAGGACTTTGATGGCTTGGAAAAGGATGATTTCAGCAGTTTAGTTTCCAAAACCACCTGGCGTGGTCGCGGCCAAATCGGCGGTGCGGTGAGCCGTTTGCTGAAGTCCAAACAGTTCGATTTCAACTCATGGGTGGTGTTAAGAAAACCTGAAGTGCATTGGCTGGACGCAACGCGGCAAAAGCAGAGAGATCCTTTGTTTCAGGTGAAATTTTATGCCAGGGTCGATGAAAACAGCCTCTGTTTCGGCTTTCACATCCCGGCTGCCGATCCATCCGCCTCCGGGAATAACGACCGGCATGTGCTGCTGAAATGGCTGGATCGGCCGGAAAACGATGCGTGGCTGCTCAAGCAATGTGCGTCTCAGGATCTTTGCCTCTTGGATAGAGGGCTGAAGGGATTTACCGGTACGTTGAAACCGGATGCACATGAGTGGGTTTACCGGACAGAACAGGACGAAGCACCGGAGAAATCGCTGACCTCTTTTTTCACAAAAATTGACAACTCCGACAAGATAGAACTTCTCATTGAAAAGCGGATGACAAAGGATGACACCGTGGAGAAAGAACAAGGGATTGCCGATGATATTGCAGGGCTTTTCAACAGTCTCATGCCGCTGTATGCGGCCGCCACTCCCTTGAATACCTAAGCCCTTTAGAAACAGTACAATCTAAAAAAGCCGGCATTTGCAGCCGGCTTTTTCGTGCCCTCCTCCCCCCGCCATCGACAAAAAGACATCATACATCCATTCCTGCACGGACTTTTCAACAGCATACGATATTCTGTGGCATTTATCGTCGGAAACGGTTTTCTTTGGTTCCAAATTATCGTTGTAAATAAATATAGAAAAAAATTGACAATAAATAACCTTGATGGTAGATAATCGCCAACCGGATCTAAAGAATGCTTCGCTATCCCTTGAATGCAGATCAGGAACCGGTTTTTTTTTGGCTATCGTTATGTCAAATATGATCGATATGCCATTTCCCATGGCTTTCAATTGCGCGACCTTCATAAAATGCGGAGACCGAACCATTTGGCGATAATGAACCACAATTTCAGGACGGCATGCCTT
>JBBSAR010000308.1:0-5689 GCA_038252125.1 Desulfatiglandales bacterium | reverse complement strand
GGTTGCCTTCGGAGGACATGCCTTCAACCGTCGGAATAATCACCTCTCGCATGACCCTGGCACTGAGTTCCGGAGTGATGACCGGGGCAGGGGAGTAGGCGCCCATTCCCCCCGTGTTGGGACCTTTATCCCCGTTATCCCTGGCCTTGTGATCCTGAGAGGTGGCAAGCGGAAGAATGTTTTTTCCGTCGACCATTACAATAAAACTGGCCTCTTCTCCTTTCAGACACTTTTCAATAATCAGCCGCTTTCCAGCTTCCCCGAAGGATTTTCCCGACAGCATCCCTGTCACGGCGTCCATCGCCTCTAATTCAGAATGGGCGATGATCACCCCTTTGCCCGCAGCGAGACCATCCGCTTTAACCACCACGGGGAGCCCCATTTTCCGGATGAATTCTTTTGCTCCATGGGGTTCCGTAAAGGTTCTGTATTCTGCGGTTGGGATGTGGTGACGCGCTAAAAAATCTTTGCAGAAAACCTTTGAACCCTCAAGTTGAGCAGCGCCTTTCGTAGGTCCGAAACAACGGAGACCAGCGTGGTTAAAGGCATCGGTAACTCCGTTTACCAATGGGTCTTCCGGTCCTATAATGGTCATGTGCACATTATTGTCTTTTGCAAAATGAACGAGAGCCTCGATTTGGTTTGCGCCGATATCAACATTTTCCAACTTTGAATCGATGGCGGTTCCTGCATTTCCGGGCGCTACAAAGACCTTTTCAACGCCTTTTGCCTGGGAGGCTTTCCATGCAAGGGCATGCTCGCGTCCTCCGCTTCCAACGACCAGTATTTTCATATCGTCTCATCCTTTTCAAATGAATCGGGCATATATGCGACTTTATTCTCTACGGTTGAAAGAGCTGTTAAGGGTGGTCTGATCAATCCCCGTCACGGGGGGAGCTGTTTAGGGGAAGAATATTTTCAAAAGGCGCCGGCAACGGAGAGTGGATGCAGCGATTCTGGAAGTTACGCACGATCGTGTTAAATGGCGGAGAGAGAGGGATTCGAACCCTCGGTGGAGTTTGACACCCCACACTCGCTTAGCAGGCGAGCGCCTTCAGCCGACTCGGCCATCTCTCCATATTTCCATTCAATTGTCGTGGCGGAGGGAGTAGGATTCGAACCCACGGAACTTTCGTTCAACGGTTTTCAAGACCGCCGCCTTAAACCACTCGGCCATCCCTCCAGCTTGAAAATCCCACGCAGATGAGACCCTCACTTCAGCAACTTTTTATGATAGCATCCATAGGATAAAAAGTCAAAATGTTTTGCTGCAATTCTCATTGCTTTTTGGCTTCAGGAACCGGTTGCTTTTTGGCTTCAGGAGCCGGCAGAAATGTTTCTATCTTTGCTGATTTCCGAAGCTCATCAATATATTTAAACATTTCCGCCTGGGTCTTTTGCTGTTCCAGAAATTTCTTTATTCTCTCCTGTACCTCGGAAAACGGAACAACGCTTGCCGGTTTTATATCGACTACTTCGATAAGATGATAGCCGAATTGTGTTTCGACAACATCGCTCACTTCGCCGGGTTTCATTGAAAAGGCTTTTTCTTCAAACGGTTTTACCATTTGCCCTCGTCCGAAATAGCCCAGGTCCCCCCCCTTGTCTTTGCTGGGACCCTCTGAATACTCTTTTGCTAAATCTTCGAACTTGGCGCCTTCTTTCAATTTCTTCTGCATTTCCTTAATTTTTGCCATGGCCGCGGCTTTGGCTTCCGGTTTCGCATCGGGTTCCACCTTGATCAGAATATGACTCGCTTTGACCTGTTCGGGCTGTTGGAAATATTGCGGGTTGCTGTCATAATAGGCTTTCACTTCACTTTCAGGAACCGTTGTTTTATCTGCAAATTTTTTCTTAATAAATTCCTCGATGGTCATGGCCTTTTTGAGGTCTTTTTTCATGGCGACTTCATCGATGTTCCATTGTTTTAGACTCTGCTGGAAGGCTTCCTCGTTGGGAAATCCCTTTTTCCATTGATCAAACTTATCGATGAGTTCCTTATCGCTTATTGTAATTCCTTGTTTAATACTTTCCTGGTAAAGCAATTCACCGCCGATCAACCGGTTCAGTATATCCTCTCTGAGTTTGGCTATTTGCGCGGCGTCAAGCGATTGTCCGGTTCTCTGCGATCTTTCCACGGCCAGGGTAACCGCTCGGTCGAGCTCCGCCGCGGGAATGGGCGTTCCGTTGACCAGGGCCACCTCATTTTTTTCAGGCGCTTTCGTCTCGGCAAAAAGGTTCCCTGTGCTCAGAATGAACGAAAAAGCCACGATCGTTGCAAATATTGCTGTCCTACCTTGTTTCCCCATGAAAATGTCTCCTTTTCAAATTAAATAAACGATGAACGAATGACAGGCTTGGGGAAATGTCCTTTTATACCCCATTTTCTTGCCCATGATCCTTTTGTCAAATAAATGTTCAAACCCTATAGCATCTTTTTTGATTCCCTGGCAAGTGCTATTTTTAATAGAATGTTCTCAATAAATTGGAGGCTTGCATGTCTTCCCGTTATGATGTTTCCAGTACTCTCCAAGGATATGCAATGCGTGAATGCTTTCTACGGGATCATGAAACACCGGGTATTGATTCTCTTTCTGGAATGCTTCCACATGCTCTTTTTCCGCGAAGAAACTGAGAGCGATCGGTTTGTTGAACTCCTCACTTATTTTTCTGATGAGATGCAGGATTTGTTTTGGCGTGCCGATTCCCTCTCCGAATATTCTTATCATTTCGGGTTCATACATAAAAGACAAAACAAGACCGTCAATCTCTTCAAGGGCCAGGCAATTTTTCAAGGTGAACACCAATGCCTTGATATCATGCACATCACCGAAGTCCATGGGATTGGACATTCGAATCACTCCGGCCCTTCGGTAGCTTTCAACCTTGTGGATCAGCTCATCGGGTAGCGGGGGGCACACAAAGCCGTATTTCTCGCACGCATCTCCGAGGATCACGGAAAAACCGCCGGACATGGAGATAACGGCGAGACGATTCCCATGCAGAGGGGGAAGTTGCAGGGCTCTGGCCGCAACGGTCAAATGGTCGAGATGTTCCACTCGCGGGACTCCGGCCTGTTTAAGGGCGCCTTCCACGATACGGTCATTGTTTGAAAGGGCGGCGGTGTGAGAGAAGGCAATTCCGGATGTCGTCTCGCTTACGTTGGATTTGAAAATGACGACCGGTTTTGTCGCGTTTTTTACCAGCGCCATCAGTTTCCTGCCATCTTGAATACTTTCAAGGTACATGTGAATCTGCCGGGTGTCCTCGTCTTCCAGAAGATATTCCAGAAAGTCGGTTTCAATCATATCCAATTTGTTGCCCACGCTGACGATCTTTGAAAAACCCACATACTCTTCCGAAAAATTGTAGGCGCACTGGGTGGTTACGCCTCCGCTTTGAACAATCAAGCTTACCGGTCCTTTTCGGAAACTCTCTGTCTTCATGGGGTTGAACGGCGTGCAGAGCTTGGAGTTGGTACATATGATTCCGATACAGTTGGGCCCGATAAAGCGGATATCGTATTCCTTTGCGGTGTTCACCATGTCACGTTCCAACAGCGTCTCCTCACCCTTCAATTCTCTATATCCGCCCGTGGAGATGATGGCGTGGCGTATCCCCTTTTTTCCGCACGCCTGAAGGGTTTCCGCTACAAACCGGGTCGGCGCCAGAATAACGGCGAGATCAATGCCTTCCGGCAGTTCTTCGGGTTTTGTAATGATCTTCTTTCCATAAACAGCGCCTGTTTCCCGCCCTACCGGAAAAATTTCTCCTTTAAACCCCATGGCGAGACAGTTGAAAACAATATTTTTGGCCAGATTCATCGGGTTGTCCGCTACCCCGAAGACGGCTATGCTGGTTGGATAAAAGAATGGTTTCATGCGGTTTTCCCCGTAAGTATCGTAATCATATTTTCACCTTTCCTTGACCGAACTATACCAACTTCCTATATTGATGGAAAGTATGACGAAAATCAAATAATTTGATTCTATACGAGTCCTAACTTGTAATTGCCGCGTCTGAGGAATTCTATGAAGAATAATGAAAAGGAAAAAAAGGCCCCTGTCTTGGCTCTTGTGGAAAGCGATCCATGGCTGGAACCGGTTGCTCAGCAAATAGCCGACCGGTATGAAAGGTACAAAACACGGCTCGGACAGATCAAAAAAGAACAGGGGAGCCTCACGGCCTTTGCCGATGCCTATAACTATCTGGGCATAAACTACGATAATGCACGCAAGGGTTGGGTATATCGCGAATGGGCCCCCAATGCCTACGCCCTGTTTTTCATTGGCGATTTCAACGACTGGAACAGGAATTCCCATCCTCTCGAGAAAGACGAAAGAGGAGTCTGGGAAATTTTTCTTGATGAAGACACCTACCGGCGCAGATTTGTTCATGGAAGCAGGGTCAAGGTCCTGGTGCATGGGGCCAATGGCGTTAGAGAGCGGATTCCTGCCTATATCCGTCTTGTGGCGCAGGATGAAACGTCCAAGGATTTTGCAGGACAGTTGTGGTTTTCCAAGCCCTTTGAATGGGGAGAGAGCGGCTTTGATGCACAAGACGTGAAGCCGCTGCTGATATATGAATGCCATGTGGGAATGGCCCAGGAACGTGAGGGGGTGGGCACGTATCGGGAGTTTGCGGACCACATTTTGCCTCGAATAAAAAGCAACGGCTACACGGCCATACAGCTCATGGCCATTGCGGAGCATCCGTATTACGGTTCTTTCGGGTATCACGTCTCCAATTTCTTCGCACCCTCCTCGCGTTTCGGAACGCCGGATGATCTGAAATACCTGATCCGTGAAGCACACCGGCTTGGCATTGCCGTGATTATGGATATCGTGCACTCCCACACCGTGAAAAACCTGAATGAAGGGATCAACGAGTTCGATGGAACGGAAGGACAGTATTTTCATCCAGGCGGTCGAGGCGAGCACCCGTCATGGGATTCAAAACTGTTTAACTACGGGAAGGAGGAGGTCCTGCAATTTCTGCTTTCCAATCTCAAGTACTGGCTGGAGGAATTTCATTTTGACGGTTTTCGATTTGATGGCGTGACATCCATGATCTACTTTCATCATGGGAACACCGCCTTCGATCGACGGGAGAAATATTTTACGGAAGGGGTGGAGTGGGATGCGATTACCTATCTGCAGTTGGCCAACACGCTCATCAAGGAAGTTCATCCGGGAGCAATCAGTGTCGCCGAGGATGTGAGCGGGATGCCCGGTCTTTGCCGGCCGATTTCGGAAGGGGGAATTGGATTCGACTTTCGTCTGGCCATGGGAATCCCCGATTACTGGATCAAACTGCTGAAAGAGAAAAAGGACGAAGACTGGGATGTCCGGGAAATGTGGCAGGTACTGAACGATCGTCTCCCCGGCGTGGGGACGATTGCCTATGTTGAATCGCACGACCAGGCCCTGGTTGGCGATAAAACGATCGCGTTCCGGCTGATGGACAAAGAAATGTACGACAAGATGGGTATTCACGAGGAGAGCCTGATTGTCGATCGCGGAATCGCTTTACATAAAATGCTGCGATTGTTTACCATATCCCTCGGGGGAACCGCATACCTCAATTTCATGGGGAATGAGTTCGGGCATCCGGAATGGATCGATTTTCCGAGAGAAGGCAACGGATGGAGCTACAAATACGCCCGGCGACAGTGGTCGCTTGCCGACCG
>JBBSAR010000307.1:0-5714 GCA_038252125.1 Desulfatiglandales bacterium | reverse complement strand
GATGTAGGCCAGGATCTCATAGAAACCCGGCGAGGCGCCATGAATAAAAAAAAGATCCCTGAGCTCCCTGATTGCGATGATCTGCAAGAGAGGCCAGATTCCGACCACGAACAGTAACGGGACATAAATTTTTAACGAAGAGCTCCTGACAAATCTCGCAATCAGGCTCCCCAGAGCCGAAGTCAGGAGCCAGCAGAATACCACCAGGGATATGGTTATTTCGTTTCCCTGAAACTGGGTCAGAAATTCCCGAATAGTGAGAAGCTGTGTAGTAACCGAGGAGATACCCGTGCCGATGATGGACCAGACAAGCAATCTCTTCAGATTATCCCGTGTCATCCCGGCTTTTATTCTTCCTCGAATGCCTGGGCCTGATAGGTAGATACCTCAAGATCCCCTTTTCGCCAGGCGTTTGCATCAAGCCCCGCCTTCAAGCAAAGGTGATTGAGAAAATCTTCTTTTTTAGGCAATTGGTCCCACACCTGGGGAAGAAAGGTAGACTGGCAATACCCCTTCTTCAGAATAACGCCGTCTATGCCCGGACGGAGTTTCTTCAGAAGATCATCCGCATCCGTGTAGGAAAGCGGTTTCGGGTCGGTAAGGATGCTGACCTCTATTTTCACCCTGTCCCATTCGCTTTTTCCGACAGGGTTGAACCTGGGGTCTCTGAACGCCGCATTGATTGCGTTCACCTTGATTCCTTCAAGGAGTGATTCCTGTGCCACAATATGGCCGATACAGCCTCTCAGGTTTCCTCCCGTCGTCAGAGTAACGAAAGTTCCTCTGTCCTCTTTAAAAATCGGAGAAAGATTTTCCTCCCCTTTCTCTACGCCTTTTCCGCCGAAAAGCGCCTCCTGGATCGTTTTTCGTGCTACATTCAGGAGATATTTTCCCTGCGCCTCGCTCAATTTGTCAGCACCTTCCATATTTGCCTCCTCTCCTCGCTCGTTTCCCGCTACGACGGTGTTTGCGTCGGTCTTTGTTTGTTCCTGATGTGCCGAACCGACGTTCGGCAACAGGACCAATAGGAATAAAAAAACCAGGGTGGCAATACGACTTTGAATCGATTCAGAAAAAAACCCTTTTTCTGGAACACATCGAGTCCATTTCATTTCATGCCCTCTCCATTTTTTTCAAAATTTACCAACATTTCATCCCCCTTCTAAATTTCCAAGATAGCTCAATATCGGCATGTGTCAACTTTAAATATGAATGCCCTCTGCTCTAATGTTGACACCCACACGGCCCTCGCCTATACTTGGCGCGATCTTTTTGTCCCTTATCGGCACTTAAACGTACCATCGCAAAAACAGGAGACCTGATGGAAAGTCTGAAGAAAATGAAATCGAGGGTCGAGGAAATTTATGAAATCCTGGACCCTCTTTATACCCATGAAAAAACGGCCCTCGATTATAAGACGCCTTTTCAACTTCTCATCTCCACCATTCTGTCGGCTCAATGCACCGACAAGCAGGTGAACACCGTGACGCAGTCTCTTTTTCAAAAATACAAGAAACCGGAAGACTATCTCGCCGTGGAGGTTCCCGAACTCGAAGATGATATCCGACCCACCGGGTTTTATCGAAACAAGACAAAATCCATTCGAGGATGTTGCGAAAAGCTCCTGGAGCTGTATGGCGGCGAAGTGCCCGGCGCCATGGAGGAGATGTTGAAGCTGCCGGGCGTTGGAAGAAAGACGGCAAACTGCGTGCTGGGCGCCGCTTTTGATGTGCCGGGTATCGTGGTTGACACCCATGTAAAGAGGCTCTCTCTCAGGCTGGGGCTCACAAAGGAAAAAGATCCGGACAAAATCGAAAGAGACGTAGAGAAACTCCTGGAAAAAGAGAAGTGGCGTCGCTTCTCGGACCTCCTGATCTATCACGGCAGGGCGATCTGCACGGCAAGAAAACCGAAGCACGGGGAATGCGTTATCGCTAGGCTCTGTCCTTCACGGGCGATCTGATTTCTTAAAGAGGAGAACAACATGGGAATAAGAGTCTTACTCATCATCGTCGGCTTGTTCACGCTGGTGGCCGGGTGTGCGGAAGAACCCTATCGGGCGTCGAAGATTCGTTATCAGCATCCTAACTGGGATACTTCAACGGTCAACAGGGTTGCCCGTCGGCAGGTGGAACCGGGAATGACCGGCGACATGGTTCGTTTGGCCGTTGGGTTGCCCGATTCCATTACACGCGACGGCGAAAAGGAAACATGGGGGTACGCTGTTTTTGAAAACGATTACCAACCAGTGAAGAAATATGTCTATTTTGTTTATTTTGATCAGGGAGTCGTTACGAAAACCTCCGGGAACAAAGATCTCCTTATGACCTTTAAGTGGTACGATTGACCTATAGAAGAACTGCCATGCCCAAAAAAGACAAAACCGTTTTCATCTGCCAGGATTGCGGTCACGAAACCGTAAAATGGATGGGAAGGTGCCCCGGATGCAACCAGTGGAACAGCATGGTGGAGGAGGTGCGCACCTCGGAAAAAAGGGAACGCCTCCCATCGACCGGCATGGGACCGGAAAAAATTACGGCAGTGTCCCTGGCGCCTCGGATGCGGCTCAAGACCGGGATTTCCGAGTTCGACCGCATTCTAGGGGGCGGCATCGTTCCAGGGTCCATGGTCCTGGTGGGAGGGGATCCCGGGATCGGAAAATCAACGATCATCCTGCAGGTCCTCGACAGGCTTGCCCAATCCGGACACCGATCCCTATATCTTTCCGGAGAAGAATCGGCCCAGCAGATAAGGATGCGCGGAGACAGACTGGGCATTCATTCGGACCTTCTGTACGTAATGACCGGAACCTGTATTGAGGACTTCTTTGAAAGGGCTGCATCCTTTAAGCCACATATTGTGGCCGTCGATTCCATCCAGACTTTCTATACTGCCATGATATCGTCAGCCCCCGGAAGCGTCGGACAGGTGAGAGAGGTCGCTTCCCGATTGATGACCTATGCCAAAGAGACCGGCGTGCCCGTATTTCTTGTGGGACATGTGACCAAAGACGGCGCCATAGCAGGCCCGAAGGTCCTGGAGCATCTTGTAGATACGGTTCTTTATTTTGAAGGGGAGAGGGGGCATATTTACAAGGTTCTCAGGTCGGTAAAAAACCGGTACGGTTCCACCAATGAAATCGGTGTCTTTGAAATGAAAGACTCGGGTCTTGAAGAGGTGGGAAACCCATCCCGTATCTTTCTTGAAGAAAGGCCTGAAAATGTCTCCGGTTCAGCGGTTATTTCCTGTATCGAGGGAACAAGACCGCTGCTTGTGGAGATTCAGGCTCTGGTGAGTCCCAGTCCCTTCGGCATGCCGCGGAGAACGGCCGTGGGAGTGGATCAAAACCGGGTTTCTCTGCTGGTAGCCGTTCTCGGGAAAAGACTTGGGATCGAACTGGGAGACCAGGACATCTTCGTCAATGTGGCGGGCGGGTTGAAGGTGGATGAACCGGCAGCAGATCTGGGAATTGTTTCCGCCATGCTCTCCAGTTTCCTGAATCGGCCGCTGGAGCGCAATCTGGCGATGTTTGGCGAAGTCGGTCTTGCAGGCGAAATCAGGGGAGTCAATCAGCCGGATATGAGAATTGCCGAGGCCGGAAAGCTTGGTTTCAATCTTTGCCTCCTCTCCCACAGCAACCTCAAAAATTCAAAGCCGCCGGAGGGGAGCAAATTGCACGGAGTCGGGTCCGTGCAGGAACTCTTCGAACGGCTGTTTCACTGATAACACATTTCAAATCCCGCGAAAGGCATACCCCATGATTTCGGAAGATCACCCCAAATATAGCTTTGAACCCGGTATCTATCGTCCGCCCAGCGAAGGAGGAAGCAGTTCGCTGCTCATCAGGGTCACCCGCAATTGTCCCTGGAACCGATGTACATTCTGTAGCATGTACAAAGGTCAGCGGTTCCAATTACGATCTCCGGAAGAAGTAAAAGGGGACCTGGACACGGTCGCCGCCATCCGCGAACAACTCAAATCGATCTCTCACGATCTGGGCTACGGGGGCGCCATAAACCGAAACGTGGCCTACGCGCTTCTTGAAAAAGAGCCGGAACTCAACAAGGGCTATGGATTTTCCATGGTCTATGAATGGCTTCTTTCCGGCGGAAAGACGGCATTTCTTCAGGATGCAAACAGCTTGATTGTCCCGGTGGAAAAGCTGGTGGACATACTCAGACATTTGCGAAAGACATTCCCGTCCCTGATCCGGGTCACCACTTACGCCAGATCCAGAACCCTTATGCAGCGCAAACAGCATGAGCTTGCGGAAATCCGCAAGGCCGGACTGGACAGGCTGCACGTGGGATTGGAGACGGGCGACGATGCTTTGCTTGAAAAAATCAACAAGGGAGTGACTGCAAAAGGCCATATCGAGGGAGGCAGAAAAGCAAAAGAAGCCGGGTTTCAGCTGTCCGAATACTGGATGCCCGGCCTGGGGGGAAAGGAAATGTGGGAGAATCATGCCGCGAATACCGCCAGGGTGCTGAACGAAATAGATCCCCATTACATCCGGTCCCGCCCCTTTTATCCCTCACCCGGTTCTCCTCTCTTCGAGGATTTCCAAAAAGGAGGTTTTGCCCCCCTTTCCGCCCGTGAACAGTTGTTCGAGCTCCAGCGATTGATAGAAGATTTGCAGGTTACATCCAGGGTCTGCTTCGATCACGCGGGAAATCACTGGAGGGGAAAAAACGGAGGACTGCTTTTCAGCCAGAGCTATGAAGGATACAAATTTCCGGATGAGAAGGAACGCGTACTCAAATTGATCCAGGAAGGAATAGAAGTCCATGGATGACATTCAGAAATGAAGTTGAAATCGGGCCTGGAGGATATCCGCGTTGCCATCGCTGATTTTGGGTGCATACTCCCGGTCTTCCATGTGCGCCCGAACGTAATTGAACAGGAAACGCATGTGGGGGTTGAGATACCAGTTCAGGCCGGCGGTAACGTCCGTTTCCCTTCCCCCGTGGATGGCGCCGTCATCCAGATCAATAAAGGACAGGCGCAGCGCCGCTTCCCACGCCCCCCATCCCGAATGCGTAAAAGAAAAATTCCGGTGAGGCCTTATGCTGGAAAAGACTCCTTTTGTGGTATCGTAGGGCCGATGCTCCCCGGTGATGAAAAAACTTCCCTGACAATAGAAACCCCAAAATCCGGGATTATCCCCTTCTTTTGAACTCGCGAAAAGATGAAAATACTCCCCCTGCAAAGAGAAAGGCCCCACAACAAGGGCCATTTCCGGATCCACGAAGTCCGCGTCTCCCATGAAAAACTTTCCCGTGTCCACAAGCCTGTCATCCGTGAGATGTGTCTCCGGACGCACCATTATCTCCATCCTGTCATTGCCGCTTTGTTCATTTCGAAACTGGTGGCTGTAAGAAAGCCCCAGGTGTAAGAGGCTTTCGCCTTTCCCTTCGTACCAGAGAAGACCGGTTAATCGCCCTGTCAGTGCCGTCCCTTTGGAATCGGTCAAGGCTTCCTCTGCCTGGCCCAAGTTGCCAAAAGACCCGGTTACCCAGAAAGCGCCCGCGGACCAGGTCATTCGTTTGTCCCTTTTGACATCCGAATAAGCCAACCCAATGTTCCTGCTCGGTGCAAACCCACTGGTGGGCAGGGATCTTTCCATGAAGGTGACGGCGCTGCTGGAGGTAAGCTCTTCCATGGAAAAAGGCTCCTTCATGTATCCCAAGGTGAATTCGCCCACGGAAGAATTT
>JBBSAR010000306.1:0-5715 GCA_038252125.1 Desulfatiglandales bacterium | reverse complement strand
TTATGCATCCACGTTGATCACGAATAATGCCTTTGTTGGCATATCCCCCACATATGTCTGGGGCAATATTGTTTTCTACACGGGAGCGCTGGCTGCTGCTGTGTGTCCTTTCGGCAAGCCTGCGTAAACGAAAAAAAAGTGAATTTTCATGTATTTTTTTTTCGCGAGGATGATGCCATGATGTGCGGTGTATATCATCCCTGGTTCAAGATGGCTTATTGATTGGTCGAGGATATGGCCTGCCTGAAATTCCAAGGGAGCCATTTTTCGGGATTTGCAGCTACTGCCGAGGCATTTTTCTGAAGGGCGACCAGATAGTGGAAAGCGTTTTCTTTAGCCATGTTGCAGGTTTGAATGAGGCTCATGAACATGTCCCCTACAATGGCCCCATTTGTGGTTTTATAAAACAGGGAGTTCTTCCTGTGGATGATGGCCTTTTTCAAAGCACGTTCGCAGATATTATTGTCGAGTGGGGCGCCGGGGATTTCCAGGAAACGGGTCAACGCCTTCCAGTGTTTCATCATGTAGGTAATGGCTTTTCCCAAGCCTGAGTTGGGTTCTACCCTTTTTTCATCAAACTGTTTTTCAAACCAGTCGTGCAGGTCATCCATAAGGGATTTGCTTTCATCCTGATGGAATGCCAAACGCTCCCGGGGCGACATATTTTCCTCCCTGGCGATTTTGTCGTTCTTATAAACCTCGGCTAAAGTTTCGATTACATACCGACATTCATCCGGAAAGGCGTCGATAACATCGACAAAGTTCCGTCGGCCATGAGTCAAGCAGTTTGAAAGGATGACCTCGAAGTCTTTTGGGATGTTTCGAGACAGGGCATCGCACATCAGGCCAGGCGGACCGAGCCCTTGAAGCCGGTTTTGAAGTAGATCTGCTATATTTTCACCAGCATGATTTCGTCCGGTAAAATAGAAGACGCCCACTTGATCTTGCATTTTTGAAAGGATGCCGGTTGTGAAAATCCCCTTTCTGCCGGTTTGGGTTTTGTTCTCTTTCATCAAGCTCAGGATTTTGCCAGTGGTATCATCGATGTAAAATAGATCACCCCGGGCTGATTGTTCCAGCATCTCCGCATAGGCGGGTTTTGTCAGTAATGCTAAGCTTTCGACGAGACCCCATTGGGTTGTTGCCGGAACCGGAACGCCGAGATCGGCCTGAAATTGTTGCAGCCGGTAAAACGGAAATCCGTTTCCATATTTCAGAAGGGCAATAATGGCAGAAGCGGTTTCGTCATATTTTTTGCTTCCAATATCCTCGGGAGGTTTGGCGGTAAAGATTGCGCCACAGAGATTGCACCGAAGTTTTTCCATTTCAGAGACCGTTGCCTGTAAAGGGGGGGAACCCACGATTCGAATCACAGTTTCGGGGTCTTTCCTGTAAACTTTCCCCTTCAAACATAGCGGGCATGGATCGCAGTGTTTCAGGGTTTCATGATTCACTGTGACCCTTTTTGCCCCGGTGTAAGCAGATGCGCCGTTTCGACCATGGCCTTTTCTTTTTTTCTTGGGATCTTCCGGATCTTCCGGCGTGGATTCATCGAGCGTGTTGTCGTCATCGTTCTGGTCGTCATTGGGGTCGCCCAGCACGTTCTTTTTTTTCTCGGATGTTTGACCGAAAAGCATGCTTAGCAACCGCTTGATGGTTGAGGCTTTTTCGCCCGCCAGATTGCTCAGTGCTTCAATGGTCTCAGCCATGGCCTTGATTTTCTCATAGTCCTCTTTAGATACGACGGCCTCTACTCTTTTGAGAAGGCTCTTGAGTTCTTCCGGCGTTAAGTCGATTCTTTTGGGCTTATTGGCCATGACACAACCGCTCCCGAAAATCCTTTGCCAGGGGAAGCCCCCAAACCGCCTTGATGGTGCGATTGGGTTTATTGGTGTGATCGTTTTTGCCACGCCCCGTGGTGTCGCCCAGATAAGTCCAGTTGGCGGCATTGTAACAGGTTCCCGAAAAAAGAGTCTTGTCAACGAAGGTCTCAAGATAATAAACAGGGTGGTTGTATTGCTTTTGCCAATCCCCCGGAAGGATTCCGGCCATTTGGGCCAATATATGAGACGCCAGATTTTGAACCCGGACCCAAGGCAATATCAGAAAGCGTGTGTTGTAGGCCATCAGGGGAAGGTTTTTCATTCGAGCAATTGGGTCCCATCCGATAAATGTATCCCGGCTTTTGATGTGACGCGGCGCTGAAGACCAAGCCATACAGGCAATGGGGTTGTCTTGGGCGTAAACAATGTATTTTAAATGCTCCCCCACGGGTTGACAGTAGCCCAGGTAATGATATTGCTCGATCAGGCTATTGAATAATTTTTCCGAAGGTGTACGTCGCACCTGCCTGAACCTTAACGGGCGAACTGCCTTCAAAGGAGTAACCAAAGGCTCTTGATCAATAAGAACCTTTTCTGGCTTTTTTCGCCTGCCGGACGGATTGACAGGGCCTCTCTTCCTTGCGGGAAGCCTTATATGATCGGCCCTATGGAGCTGCAACATAAGGCCCCGGCAGACCATATCCTTCAAGGCGCCGTTGGGCTGAACCCAGTTCCAGGCCTTGCAAAGTTTGACCGATAATGCGAACCTGCTGTCGTTTGGATTTTCAGCGATCAGGCCTTTTATAAAGGAGACGTCGTCGGCATGAATGGTCTTGCCTCTGTATTTGATTGCCGGTTCCATGAAAAGAATATAGTACATGCGGCTGTTGAACGCAAGTCGGCCAGGCCACTTTTTTTAGCCACATTTGATTTTTTTCCACATAGGCACAGCTACTGACGGATTGCTGTTCCACAGAAGCATTTGCAGTTCATGGGCTGCAAGTTGTTCTATTGGACCCTTTTCCTTGCCGGGCCACCAACGAAAATGTCCGGTTGACAGCCGTTTCTGGCACAGCCAGAATCCTTGACCGTCATATACCAGGACCTTTATGGCAGTGCCCCGCTTATTCCTGAATACGAAGACATACCCGGAAAAGGGATCTGATTCCAGAACACGACGGCATATTCCGGCCAGGCCATCAATGCCTTTGCGAAAATCCACGGGTCCAACTGCCAGAAGTATCCGCATTTGCGGTGTAATTTGAATCATGGCCGTTGGCTCCAAAAGGCTTTGGTAAGGGACAAGAGGTCGATGCCCGCAAGGCCTTTCACATGGACTTTCATCTTGGAGCCAGTTGCGTTCTCCAGGTCCAGACTGAATTCTTCGCTAATCGAGGATTGATTTAAAGGAGGCAATTCAATAAAGGTGGTTGGGGAGGATTCCTCGGGAGTAACGTTACGCGAGACTTCCACCCGTTCCTTCAGAGAGGTTTGGTTTAGCCGCAATCCTTTTGATATTTGATGGAGACTGTATGGACCGGCAAGGGATATGGCTGCGTCCCACAATGCTTCCGGGATGAAACCGCGCCTTTTCCGCGTTTTGCGCCAGTTTTCAAACTGGGCTTGAACTTGTTTGAGGGTGAACTGATGATTTGCTTTTTGTTTGGCCATGGACTATCTGCACTGGCGCAAGAAAAAACGGACAAAAAAAGGTCCTAATTCCCCCACACCTCCTGGTTGATTTTAGCGATCCTTCGCAAAGGTCGCATTCCGAAAAAGGCAAGCTTGGTGAGCAACTCCTTTGTGCTCATGAGCTCTGCCTGAACACCCTGTTTGATCACATCCCAGATCGGACGTGAAAGCGGTTTAAATGTTTCCTTTGCCATCTGCTGTTCACGATATCGTGTAATCTCCTTTTGTCGCTGGTCCTGCAATCCAAGGTGAACATCAGCCGGTGTAACCCCACCCAGTGCTGGGCGGGGGATCTGGAAATTACTCAGATGAACCGTTTCCGCTACGGCCCGGTGCACTCGTTCATCAATGCTTTTTTCTTTACCCGCCCCCTTTCTCACAAGACGTTCCCATACATTATAAAAGAGGTTCTTGAACTCTTTGCCGCCACACTCCACGGACCCGTTATACTGAGGTGTACAGGCGGGGATGTTACGACTGACGATTTCATGGGCTTTCAGCAGTTGTTGATGGCTTTCAGAAACATACTGAGTCCCGTTATCCTCCAGAAGGAACTTTGCAGGGGGCCTGCCACCATTGGCAGTAAGAGCCTGTTGAACGGGAACGGCAACAAGCGCTTCGGTCGCCCGCATGGACACTGACCAGCCAAGAATGTACTGATCAAAGACATCAATTAAAAGGGCCACTTTGAACCGAACATGATCCACAACCAAGTGGGTAAAATCTTCAGCCCATATCTCACCGACCCCCTGTGGCCGGATATGCTCGTAGGCGCTACAGGTTCGGGGCACATCCCGCTGGCTTACCTCCTGAATCAACACGCGTCTGACTTTCTTTTTGATGCCGTCATAGGCTTTCTGACCGATGAGACCGATGCCATGATAAAGCAGATAGGCCTGACCTTTGGCACCGCCAAGATGTGGAAAATCTCCAATCACCCGGGCCGTATTTTCGATGAGCTTCTCATCGAGAACATTTGGGGGTCTGGCTTTACGATCCACAATGCCTTTCTGCCATTTATACAATTGACTGCGGCTGTGGCAGCAGGCGCCATAAATCTGCCGCAGCGGCAAGGACTGGAAACGCCTCTTTAAAGAATCCACCATGGCTACCGTTTCCTCTTTCTCTTTTTTTTTATCTGTTTCTTTTGCAAAACGCCGGTTTTCTCGTCAAAGGGTTCACCGCGAAGTTCGGCAGCCTCGATTTCAGACCATTTCAAACTCAGTTTCAAAAACTCCTCCCGGCAAATGGATTCATCCCGTTCCAGACTCAGATTTTGGTTTTGCTCCCTCAGCTCATCTATCTGTTGCCAGGCATCTGTCACGGTTTGCGGCTGGTCCATGGGCCTCCGGCCCGGCCGACGGGAAGACAGCCCTGCGATTACCAGCTCTTCCACATCACGAACGATCGCGTACATATGGGACCGATCCAGACCCCACTCCCGGGCCAGTTCACTTCTGTTGTCACTGCGCTGGAAAGCCCGGTAAAGCGACAGCTTCTCCTCCGGCGACAGACGTCTGAAACGGCTCCCTGACTGCAACAGTTCATTGGGATCCTTGTAATTGAGAAGCGGATACTGCGTTACCTCCTTGTCGGGGTAGCAGTCCACCAGAGCTACAAACGCAGCAGTACCGCCACGGTCCTCATCCAGCGCCGAGATGATTCGGGTACAACCGGAAAGCAGGTCCGGTTCGAATATCAGCTGATTGCCAAGCAGGGCGATACCCACAATGTCTTTCCCTTCCAGGGTTTTCATGCTCAAGTAGTCGATGATACCTTCTGTAATGAAGGCCTCTGATGCATGGGGAAGTTCCTTCCAATCCCGACTGTAAACACTCTTGGCACCCAAAACGAACTTTCCCGGACCGTCAATCTCGTGATTGTCCAGGCACTGAAGACGGCCTGAACTGTTTCGAACCGCAAAACAGCAATACGACTTGCCCCTGTAGTGATTGTGGAGCAGTTCTCCGTCAGTGATCAATTCTTCCACCAGGCTTTTTTCGATTCCCCGGGAGATCAGATAACGATGGCATACACCAGGGTCCTGCCGGTGAAAGGAAAGGTAAATCTGATCTACATCATAGTCACGGCTGTTTTCCGAAGGCTTTTCTTCGAGTGCAACAGATGCACAGTGGCTTCCCGCCAACTGTTCAAGGCGGCGAAGGATAGCGCCAACACCAGACAATTGTTCCAGGTGGCC
>JBBSAR010000305.1:0-5746 GCA_038252125.1 Desulfatiglandales bacterium | reverse complement strand
TCGGACGGTACGACTATCCAATGGCATTTGGTCCCCCCCTCTGTTTTATCGAAAAGCACGACGCCGGCCAAATCAGAATAGGTCTTATCAATAGTTGAAGGACAATTGTCATTATTGAGGCAATTTTCAACGGAGCTCCAGAGGCTGCAACCCTTATTTACTGTACTGTATGGATTTTTCAAATATTTATTTACCTCTTGGGCACAATCGAGGCAGGGATTGGAAATATTTCTTTCATCCTCGTAGGCATAATGACCGTCAGAACATGGGATAAAGTTGGATGGCTCAGGCTTAGGGTCTTGAGCTTTCAATTGCGACCCGGACAGCAACACCCAGACGAGGAGAAGTGCCATTCCCCACAGGCGGGAAAACGATCTCCTTCCTAAAGCCGAATGATTACCGGGTTTTTTACCTTTGATCCGGCAAATCTCGTTGGATTCTTTTTGAGCCGTTTCCCACGTATGTTTACCTCTCATTTTTCAACCTCCACGCAATTGTTCACCAAATGGATGGATACCAGGATAGATCAGGGAACATAAACGTACGCGATATTGGAAAGACCTCCCGCGCCTCGATCGTCATAACTCTGGACAGACACGTAATAGCAAGACCCTGAAGGCAATGGGATATCCATTATATCGGTGTTTCCAAGGTCGTAGGTGGCATCGTCCGCAAATGGGGGGGTGAAGGGGGTGCCTCTCTGCGCCTCTTTAAATCTGAGATTGTACCCGTCCGCTCCCGACACGGTTGTCCAGGAAAGCGAAAGCCCAGCCTCTGAGGTGGTCGCTGAAAGCATGGGCGAACCGGGGCCGCACCGAAAGTATTCGTTCCATTCCGCACTACCGTGGACGATTCCTTTTTCAGGGATCACCGTGGCCGATTTTTTATCAGGGTCTATCCTGATAATAAACTCACTCAATCCCACATGATTGTCTTTGTTGCCCCAGTCATAGGTGTACCCAAGCCTCGTCCATGGATAGCCCCAAGAACTCACTTTATCGCCGCTGGTGTTGTAAATGGTAACCGTGCGATTTTCATACCATTCCTGAAAGGTCATATTGCCCAGAACTGACCATGCGGATTCAAGAAAGAAGACACTATCGTCGAGAGTAAGAAATGCGTTCTGATCACTGGGATATTCCCACCAAATGGATGCATCGATTCTGTTTGCCAGTTCGGCCTCGTGGTCCGTGATCTCAGGATCCGGGCTTGGCCGAAACAGAATTTTGGGATCAACCCACATCTCGACCAGAGCTTTCTCCTCGTCCCCGGATTCGACCGGATGAAGGCCTAAAGCCTGAATGGTCCTTTCTTTAGTGGCGGGACACTCTTTTCCCACAAAGAAATTTTTCAATTCAGGAGCAACCGTCACCCAGAGGCTCAAGGCCAATGGCGTCTCCGTGTTAATATAATCGGCGTAGTATCTTTTCCAGTCGACCTCACTCATAAAGGAAACGACAAGCACACGGGTTCCTGCTTTAATCCCTTCGACTTTGATTTCACCTTCTTTATTCCATCTGATTTCATCCCCATGAAGTCTCAAATAGTTGGTTTCATCCGGCCTTGGAACAACAGCCAGCAGACCTCTAAATATTTTCGCCTGTGTTGTGGTTTCCGCGTCTATCAATGCTTCCTTATAGGCCTGTTTGTCTTCAGGATTGACGACCTCAGCATGAATTCTGGTGGTGTGCAGGGTGGTAACGAGCAATGCGGTTACAAAAAATAGAGATATCCATGATCTTATTCCGACTCTCATTTGTTTCTTCTCCATTCCTTTTTCCTCCAAAGTGTTTTGAATTTATTCCGTCTTTTTAGGCAGTTCCTTTAAATGAAATTTTACAGCTTGTAAAAGGATTAAACAACTGAAAAGAGATTTTTAGTGAACTCTCAGGCATTGCCGGTTGCATTGGGTTTCTGCCCAGGGTACGGCAAAGCATTTTATCCCTCGATGTTTTCATGATTTTCAGCTTTTCTTTCGTGGATGGTATATTTTCTGCTATAAAGAATTTAAACCGAAAATGGATGACGCATACATGACAAGGAATACGAAGGAACACAACATCCTTTTGTCCCAATACCAGGTGCCCTTATGAATGAATCGGAAACCATCCAACGGGAGACCGGGCAGGGAAAAATCACCATCCAGTCTTTCTGTTCCCCTGATGAAATCGAACCCCTGTCCTTTGAAACGATGAACCATGAATATGCAGGAACCAGGCCAATTCTTTACGAAAAAGAGAGCTTGATAAGCGCGGCGTCAAATGCGGGAACGAATGTGTGTGTGGCTTTCAGGGACGATGGGGAAATTGTTGGTTGCGGGATACTGGAATCTCCTCGTGCCGGGGAGCGTTGGCTGGACGTGGGGGAGGGGGTCATGCTGGAAGTTTCGGTGATTGAAGTGAGCCGGTCATGGAGGTGCATGGGATTGGCGAAAGAAGTTCTTCGGTTCCTTGTAGATCGTCCGTCGAAAGCAAACCACATCCTATATATGGTCGGATACTCCTGGACATGGGACCTGCAACATAAGGGCTTTTCACCTATGTTTTACCGGGATATTTTGATCAAATTATTCTCCGGGCAAGGATTCCAAAGTTTTCAAACCAATGAGCCCAACGTCATGTTACGTCCGGAGAACCTGTTCATGGCGCGAGTGGGGGAGAATATTTCCGACGCGGTCAGAGAACGATTCAAGTTGGTAAGATTTGGTCTGGCAAGATAGCCTTTTTCCCGGGTCCTAAAGAAATGGAAGCGGAGTTCCCTTGCGATAGGCCAGAGCCTGGCAGGATGCAATCAGGCGTTTCTGGTCGTCATGGACCTTGATATCGTAATTGGCGGTTTTCCGGGTGCAGTTCAGCTCCTTTGCCTCGGCGGTGAGAATGCTTCCGGGCGCAGGGGATGTCACATAGGTTACCATGACGTTCAGGGCGACTGCCACTGTTCCGTGGGAATTGCATGCCGTTTCAAAGGCGGTATCGATCAGGCTGAAGATGGCCCCTCCGTGGGCCATTCCGAAAATGTTTTCCATGTCCGGTGTAAATGTCATTTCCACCTTGGAATATCCGGCTTGGAGGTCCAAAAGTTTCAAGCCGAACTTTCTCGAAAATGCCTCCTCGGATACCTGATTAAAAATCGCCCTTTTTAGGCTTTCATCCATTTTCTGAACGTCTCCTTCTTCCATTCTAATTGATCTCCGGATCGATTACTTCCGGGAAAAAAGTTTTTCTCCTGGTTCTTCTCTGTGATAGGGTGGTTCCAACCCCGGAATCATGGGGAAAGAGTCTACACGCAAGGTTTTGAGATCGAGTTGATAGTGTTTGGCGGTTGCCGCAATCAACGCGTCTATCATGCTAAGACCCGGAGATTTTCCGTGCCTGTTTTTAATCAAGCCCGCCACGGACGCAATTTCTTCCGTGATGGGTTTAACGTGAAATAGTCTGGGCAGTACTTCCAACTTTTGTATTTCAAAATCGCGTGCCCCGGCGTACAGCTCCCCAAGACCGATTGCCGAAAGTGCAATCCTTGTCGTGTTTTGACGGACAAATTTCACCGCAGGGGGGTAGCCGCGCAGAAAATCCACGAAGATATCCGTATCAACGAGAAAATCCGGCCTCATTTGTTTTCAGGTCCGTTATATTCTTTTCGAATGGCAGCAAAATCGGGCAGATCTGTTCGTGTTTTCCAAAGACCGGCTAACTCGTTGAGGGCTTCCGTTCTTTCGTTTGTCTGTCTTTGCTCGATATAAAGGTCGATTGCTTCTCGAATGAGGTGGCTCATCCTTTTCCCCTGGTCGCCGGCCAGGGCCATCAAATCTTCCCATTCTTTTTCAGTAAGGTATATTTGTGTTCGTATCATGAATGACCTCCAGGGGACGCTCTACCTTAAGCCATTCTTGAAAAGGTGTCAAGAACGGGTAAAGTGTCAGGTTACCAGCAGACGAGCACGACTCTATCTCCGCGTTTTTCCGCCCGTGCCTTTTCCATATGCCTTAGCGTTGCAAACTCCCGCTCCAACTGAGGCATGGTCAGCGGCTCTTTAAGTCTCTTCAATAACGCGGGTTTTTCAATCCCCCCTGTTTCTTTGAGTACGTTGAGGATTTCTTTTTGTATGGGGGTCAAGGTTGCTGTTCCGCCCATGGTTTGTTCAAAAGTTTTGGCACTGTGAACGGCCCAGGGATCACAAGTTCGGACCGGAGACAATACGTCCATATAACAGTCCTCGCAGAGTTGTTTTCCCAGGTGCTCCCGTTCTTCTCCTTCTTGAATTTGCGTACCACACTTCTCACACTTCTCACACTTCATTTTATCCCTCCTTGTTGGAAACTCCCGCATCGTCAAAAGAGGCCATTTCCCGCATGATCCGGCAGGCGGCATCGACAATATTCATGGTCATGGCCGCTCCCGTTCCTTCTCCCAGTCTCATCTGAAAATCGATGACCGGGTCCATGCCCATATGGGCAAGGGCTGCGTGCTGCCCGGACTCCACGGATCGATGCCCGGACACCAGATAACCCTTGATGTCGGGATTCAACAGGTGTGCAATCAGACCCGCTGCAGTGGAAATCACGCCGTCCAGCACGACAATAACACCCTGTGACGCGGCCGCAAGAACGGCCCCCGCGATTCCGGCGATCTCATAGCCTCCAATTTTCCTCAGAATATCCATTCCGTTCCGAGGATCCGGCTTATGGTAATTTAAGGCATTATTTATGATTTGCACCTTTCTTTCCATCCCTTTGTCATCCAGGCCGGTTCCTCTTCCCGTTGCGTCTTTCGGAGATATCCCGGTGACGGCGCTGATGATGGCCGAAGCCGAAGTGGTATTGCCGATGCCCATTTCACCAAGCCCCAGAATGTCGATCCGCTTTTTGGCGTTTTCCTCCAGGAAGACGTCCATCCCTGCTGTCACAGCTTCCTCCGCCTCCCTCGAAGTCATGGCTTCCTCAAGGGCAAAATTCCTTGTACCCTTTCTAATCTTTTTTTGAAACAGGTTCGGGTGGTTCTTGAAGTCGGCATTGACCCCCATGTCCACAATGTACAGGTCGATGCCGTGATGACGGCACAATACATTGATGGCCGCACCTCCCCGAAGAAAGTTCTCCACCATTTGCCCGGTCACTTCGGAGGGGTAGGCGGATACCCCTTCTTCTGTAATGCCGTGGTCGCCGGCGAATACGAAGAGGGCCTTTCTGTCCAGGCGGGGGTTGAGGTCTTCCTGGACGAGACTCGCCTGAACCGCCAGTTCTTCCAGTTTGCCCAATGCACCTAATGGCTTTGTCTTGTTGTCTATTTTATAAACAGCTTCCGGTCGGAGCCGGTCTGAAACAGGTTCGATGGCCTGAAGTACGGATGTATAGGTAGTTTTTGTTTGCATGTGCGCCCCTTTCTTTCAGTTTTGATGGTTTTCTTGAAGAAACAGGCATATGCAGGCATAACTTCATGGAAGAAGGCAAACGGGAAGGCGAAAAATGAGAAGGGCTGAACGGCGGAAATAGCGGCAAAAATACTCCCGCCTTTCAAAAGAGGGAATAAAGAGGAAAGATGGATTACTTCCGTGATTGGAGGATGCATGTACCTGTACCCTTACCGGCCGTGGTTATCGTTTTAACGGCGCGAAAAGATACGGATAGCATCCAGCGGAGTTATCCGAAATACGCTAATTGGAGAACAGGCAGGCTTTCTGGCTTGAGGATCATCCTACCGACCGCGCCTTCCCGGTTTCCCAGTGGTGTAAACCGCGGTGTTCGTCC
>JBBSAR010000304.1:0-5757 GCA_038252125.1 Desulfatiglandales bacterium | reverse complement strand
TCATGGGAGGGAAGAATCCGGTCCGGATTCACGACAGGCAGGACTCTAATCGGCAAGATAGCATTCCAGCGTTCAAACCACTCATACCAGCCCTTTCAAGGTGCTTATTGAAGATAGACGATAATTAGGGATGCATTGATAAAAATCAGGTTTTGAGCTCATAGGTTTCAGGTGTCAGGCGTCTGATATAATGCATTCTACAGATTTTGACACACTGAACTGGTCCTTTCCTGAAACCTGAAACCCGAAACCTGAAAAAGTGATGAGCAACGCAATGTTTTCGCTTCAAATCATGAACTGCTTAGGAGTCACCTTGAAAGGGCTGACCACTCATACTTATTTGGGCGTCATCCTTGCCAGGATGACCCGCCCTTCCTCTCCCCCGGAGTGAAAGACCTTTTTCTGTGCACGGATATCAAACAGGCCACTCATCCGCTTGAAAAACCCGATACTCGTCTCCCGGGCTCTCTCCGCCAGGATAATCTCTCCTGATGGCTTCAGGCAGTTTTTAAAAAGCCTGCGCAGAGGATCATAGTCTTCCTCCTTGAATACCACCTCGCTTCCGACAATCGTATCGAACGGTTCAACGATTTCCGGAACATTCCAGTCGAGCCCGCGGATCTCCGGGAACGGTCCTTCGGCGGTCTTGTTTTCGATGGCATTGGCTCGGACGAAAGCAAGGGCATCCTCATTATACTCCGTTAGGGTTACCCTGTGACCAAATGAGGCCGCAACGATACCGGCAACACCTACGCCGCAGCCGATTTCAAGGAGATGCTTGTTCTTGTTCACCGGCATGGCCGCAAGAAAATCCGCCAAAACAATGGATGCCTCCCAGATCTTCGCCCAAAGGGGGAATTCATGAAAGATGTTATCCGTATCAACAAATCCATCGAGCGACTTCGGGACGAAAAATCTGAACTTTCGGCCACGTAACATCAGATCCGAAGGTTCCGTCTTGTACTTCCTGTGAAAAGAATTCAATGAAAACATGAAAGGCGCCCGTTTCTCAAAAGCATGAAAATCCATATCAACCCGAGGGCCTATTTTTGACACACTCCAAAGCCCTTGTCCATCAGAAAATCAGAGAAATCGATCCGATAACTGGAGGAGTTCTCAGACCTGGTTTCAATGGCGACGGCAGGATCTATTTCACCACCCTCACGGAGTGCGTGCGCCGAAGCCCGGCCCAAAGCAGGCGAGTAATGATAAGAGGGACAACGTCCATGTGGAGTTGATTCCGACCACTCAGGATTCGGCACGATTCCAATAGCTGCTTGTTCCCTTCAAATAAGCCGAATTCATCTCTAATGTACGGCCCGATGGTCATGTTTAAGACGTCGAGGTCAAGTTTATCCATCTTTGCGATGTTCACTTTTTCCTTTAAAGACAATTTTGCCATCAGACGATCTATAGCCTCTTCCACAGTCTTTGGCACATGATTCGAAGTCATAACTTTTTAAAACCTGTTTCTCTGCTGGAGGAATATTTACCTTAACATAGTTATCAAGACAACCACGGCAACTCTCAAAATCCTTTTTTCTTGACTCCACGGCAAATTTTACTTAGGCTCTCGTTCGGATATTATAACCATTTTTTATGTCCTAAAGAGGGGGTCCGACAGGATGATGGAGATGGAAAAAGAAGGCGGGCAGAAGCTTCGTACCCTCAAGGAACATCTCCGCCAGGAAAACCCGCTGCTGGTAAATGCCGTGGAGGACTTCCTTCGGCTCGACAAAATCGGACACCGCATGGGTCTCCTGAAACCCGGCCAGAGCTACGCAGGCCAGATTGCATGGTGGCCCCTGGTATCTGTCCTGGGTACATTTTCCGCGGGGAAATCCACTTTCATCAATCATTTTCTCCATTACCCCCTGCAGGCAACCGGCACCCAGGCCGTGGATGACAAATTCACGGTTATCTGCTACGGGGCGGGACGGGACGTAAAGGTGCTGCCCGGCATTGCCCTTAATTCAGATCCCCGCTTCCCTTTCTATAAAATGAGCCATGAACTGGAGAAGGTCAGTCCCGGGGAAGGCAGCCGAATCAATGCATACCTCCAATTGAAAACCTGCCCAAGCGACGCCCTTCGCGGACATATCCTGATTGACTCTCCCGGTTTTGATGCGGACGCCCAGCGCTCCGCAACTCTCAAGATCACGGACTACATCATGGATCTTTCCGACCTGGTCCTGATTTTCTTTGACGCACGTCATCCGGAACCGGGCGCCATGCGCGACACCTTGAAACATCTGGTGGCCAACACCATCGGCCGCGGAGATTCCACCAAATTCCTCTATATCCTGAACCAGATTGACACCAGCGCCAGGGAGAACAACCCGGAAGACGTGGTGGCCGCATGGCATCGGGCCATGGCCCAAGAAGGCCTCACGGCTGCTAAATTCTATTGCATTTATATCCCTGAAGCCGCTATTCCCATCGAGGATGAAAACCTTCGGTTGCGCTTTGAAGGCAAAAGGGATCGGGATATGGCCGAAATCCAGAACCGGATTCGACAGGTGAGCCTGGAACGCGCCTATCGTATTGTAGGGACACTGCAGAGTACCGTCAGAGAGATTCAGAATGAAAAGGCTCCTTTTATACAGGAGGCCATCGGGCGCTGGCGGCGCAAGGTGCTTTGGAGTGACGGGTTCTTCCTTGCGTTTCTTGTTGCCTTGTTTGTGGCCTTCGGATACCGGGCAGGCTATTTGAGCTGGGATCAACCCATTCCCGCCGCGTCCATAAAGAATGTTCTCTCTTCGGAGTGGGGGCTGACACTCATGGGGCTCTCCACCGTCATTGTTCTGCTCGTCATGCACTTCTTTTCCAAACGCTGGACCGCAAGACGCCTGCTCTCCCAGCTCAGAAAGTCCATGCCGGAAACCCCTGAAAAGGAAAATATCCTGGATGCCTGCGAGAAGAATATCGGGCCTTTGAGAAGCATTTTCAATTCGAAACCGCTTGGGTGGGGAAGTCGCGCCCAGAGACAGGTCGCGAAGATCGTTGTGGATGCGGATCGGTATGTACAGAAGCTTAATGACGGTTTTGCGGATCCTTCAGGAAATCCGGTCAGCCTGCCGGACACGCAGGAAGGGCACTTCGTTCCCGTAGAAGAGCTAAAGAACTGAAATATGAGCCCTCCTATGGCTTCTTCATGCTTTCTTCAGCCAGTTGAATCCCTATTTTAAGCGCCCTGCTGTTCATCTCTAACATTTCAGGGGCGATTTTTGCAGCCAGAACCTTGATGATCGATTCAGGATCGATCAACCCCCCTAATCGAATGATGGCGCCCAGCATGCAGATGTTAAAGGCAATGGGTTTGCCTATCTCATTCATGACGGTCCTGTACATATCCAGTTCCACCTGTCTGGCATCCACCCGATAATCCACTTCCACATATTTCTTGTCCGTCAGAAGAAGTCCTCCCGGGCGCAATATGCCCGCATATTTGATATAGGCTTCCTGCGTAAGGCAGACGAGGATGTGCGGATTGATGACCTTGGGATGGCGGATCTGCTTATCGGAAATGATAATGTCCGCCCTGGTCGCGCCCCCACGCGCTTCCGGTCCGTAGGTCTGGGTCTGCACCGCATTGAGATTTTCATAGATGGCCGCGGCCTCCGCCAGGATGATGGCAGCCGTAATAACCCCCTGCCCTCCCGACCCGCTGAAAACAATCCGTTTATCCATGGTGGCCCCCCGTGGGCTTGTTATTTCGTCCCGTCTCCTTGTTCCCGGTCTGAAGCGACTCCATAAATGCCAGATAGCTGGCTACATATTCAGGATAATCTTCTTTCACAAAGATCCCGCGTTCGATCAGACCGGGGTCTTCTTTCGCCTTCTTTGAACCCACTTTCACGGTTCCATCCCTGTAGGACTGCATCATTTCCACGGCGCCGCCGATTTTGTTCTTTCTGCCATAGTGGGTTGGACACTGACTCATGATCTCGATCAGGGAAAACCCCTTGTGGCTGATCCCCTGACTGATGATGTCGATCATTTCCTGCGCATGATAGGTCGTGGTTCTTGCAACAAACGTCGCGCCCGCCCCTCGTGCCAGGGCTACCGCATCAAAGGGTTTCGAGGAAGTCCCGTGCATTGCCGTAGTGCTCTTTTTCCCCGCGGGGGTCATGGGCGACACCTGGCCGCCGGTAATCCCGTATATGCTGTTATTCATGATAATGGCCGTCATGTCCACGTTTCGTCTCGCAGCGTGGATCAGATGGTTTCCCCCAATGGACAGGGCGTCTCCATCCCCCATGGGTACGATGACCTGGAGCTCGGGGCGTCCCATCTTTACTCCCATGGCAAAGGCTAATGCTCTGCCGTGGATGGTATGCATGGTGTGGAAATCCAGATATCCGGGCATTCGCGAAGAGCATCCGATGCCCGAGACCACTACGATCTCGTTCTTTTGCAAACCCAATTGCTCGATGGCCCGGATCATATTTCCCATGACGATGCCGTGTCCGCATCCGGGGCACCACATATGGGGCAGAAATCTCTGACGGATATAGTCCTTAACAGGCATGCTACACTCCTTTCCCCTGAATCATAAAAAGAACGCGCAGGATGTCGGCAGGGGAAATAAATACGCCGTCAAACCTGTTTGCGAGGTAGACCTTTTCCGGCCGCGGCACCGATTTCCTGACTTCCTGACAGATCTGGCCCATATTCATCTCCACCACCAGGACATGGCTCTTTCCTTTACACATACGGCGCACGAGATCTCCAGGGAAAGGCCATAGGGTCTGAAGTTCCAAAAGCCCGATTTTGACACCCCTATCCCGCTGGGCCTCCACAAGATGGAGGGCGGGTCGCGCGGAACTTCCGTAGGAGATCAACAAAATTTCGGCGTCTTCGGTGAAGTATTCCCTGTATCTGGCAAGGGAGTCGGCCTTGTTCTCCAGTTTGTCCACCAGGTGATGAAGCAGATCGTAGGCAACCTTGGGATCCGTGGATGGGAAACCCCACATGTCGTGGACCAAGCCGGTTACATTGTATCTGTGAACGCCTCCGAAATCGCTCATGGGAAGGCGCCCGTCTTCCCTGGTCAGATAAGGATGAAAATTGGTCCCTTCCGGAACGGATGTGCGCAGTCTTGCCACCACTTCAATCTCTCCGGGTTCGGGTATGACCACTTTCTCCCGCATGTGGGCCACCACCTCATCCAGCAGGAGAATGACCGGCGTCCGGTATGTTTCGGCCATGTTAAAGGCCTCCACCGTCATGGCAAAAACATCCTGCAGGTTTGATGCCGTGAGTGCGATGATGGAATGATCTCCGTGCGTGCCCCATCTGGCCTGCATGACATCGCCCTGGGCGACTCCCGTTGGCAGTCCCGTGCTCGGACCGCCTCTCTGCACGTTGACCACCACGGAAGGAACCTCGGCCATGACCGCATATCCGATCGCTTCCTGTTTCAGGGAAAATCCGGGGCCGCTCGTGGCGGTCATGACCTTCAACCCGGTCAGGGATGCTCCGATAATAGCGCACATGGAAGAAATTTCATCTTCCATCTGGATAAACTTCCCCCCGGTGGCCGGGAGCTTTTCAGACAGAATCTCGGCAATTTCCGTGGAGGGGGTGATCGGATACCCCGCAAAAAAATTGAGACCTGCATAGAGTGCCCCTTCCACGACCGCTTGGTTGCCTTGAATGAATTTCGCCGTCGTTTTCACGGTTCCACCTCCTCCAATTCAATGGCCAGGTCGGGGCAACGCAGTTCACAGAGCCCGCAGCCGATACACTTTTCCC
>JBBSAR010000303.1:0-5766 GCA_038252125.1 Desulfatiglandales bacterium | reverse complement strand
CATTCTGCAAGCCACGGATTACCTGTGGTTTTTCAATTAAAGGGATGCTTTGCTTGGGTTTGTTATCCAAGGCCTTTTCGTTTTTTGCAAAAACAGGTTGCCCAACAGGCAGAACCAAAAAAGCAGCTAATGAAGCTAATAAAATAAAGATATTATACATAAAATTTGACCATACTGTTTTAATGAATCAACCACCAATACCCTTCCTTTCCTACGAACCCCCAAAACCGTTGACAATTGTATCGATATTTCTTACTACCTCATAAGCAGAAGAGCAATCCACCGTAAAAGATATGAAGGATATGAAAATACTTCTCATATACCCCTATTGCCTGGAAGACAGGCTCAGCGATGAAGACGTAAAGGTACCCCCCATCGGACTTTTCTATGTGGGTGCCATGTTAAGGGAAAAAGGCTATGATGTGGAAATACTCAATTGGTACAACATCAACAAATCTCCGAAAATAATACCACAGACCCTTCAAGAAAAAATGCCGGACATCATCGGCTTTTCCGTGCTCCATGCCAACCGATGGGGCGCCATTGAAATCGCTCAAACCGCAAAAAGAATCAATCTCGGGGTAAAAATTGTGTTCGGGGGTATCGGTCCCACCTTCCTTTGGGAACATTTTCTGACCCATTTTAAAGAGATCGACTATTGCATATTGGGCGAAGGAGAATATGCCTTTCTCGATCTGGTGAAATGCATCGAAAAGGCTGACGAAAAATCCCTGATGAACCTGAAGGGAATCGCTTTCAGGCAGGGAGATGCGATTCAAAGAACGGAACGGGACGAGCCCATCGAACCCCTGGACAAACTTCCCAACCCGGCAAAATATTTCACCTACCAGCACGTAACGGCCACGAGAGGATGCCCCGGAAAATGCACCTTTTGCGGGTCCCCTCAGTTCTGGGGGCAACGGGTCCGTTTCCACTCAGCAGACTATTTTGTCCATCAACTGGAACTTCTATACAATAAAGGTGTCCATTTCTTTTATTTCTCTGATGACACCTTCATGATCAAAAAAGATCGCGTTATTGAAATCTGCAGGAAAATCCTTGAAAAAGGGCTCCCTATTACCTGGGCCGCCATTTCCCGTGTGGATCTGGTCAATGAAGAGATCCTTTACTGGATGAGAAAGGCGGGATGCACACAGATCAGCTACGGCGTTGAAAGCGGATCGGAAAAGATACGGAATCTCTTAAATAAGAACATACAGAGGGAACAAATCAAGAAAGCCTTTGACCTGACCACAAAATATGGAATCCTCCCCAGGGCCTATTTCATCTACGGTTCACCGGGAGAGAACTGGTCCACCATTCAGGATACGCTCGATCTGATTTCAGAAATCAAACCCTTGAGCGCTATCTTTTATATCCTGGATCTTTTCCCCGGAACCGCTTTGTACGGGGATTATCAAAAACGCACGGGCCTATCCGATGATATCTGGATGAGCCGGATCGAGGACACCATGTATTTTGAAACGGATCCGACTCTTTCCAAGGGACAGATCCTGGCCTTTGGAGAAAAACTGCGGACGGAATTTCACCGAATGCTTCCCGGTTTCGTTGAGGCAATCAAGCTGATTGAAAAAGACGACCTCGCGGAACAGCATGCCGATTTCCTGTCCAGGTTGGCCTTGACATTCAGTCACGGGGATTACGCGAGGGTTGAAGAAATTCAGAACAAACAGGAGATCGCCGAGAAGCTTTACAGGAAATCCCTTTCATACGGTCCCAATGAACGCGCCTATTTGGGCCTGGGAATGATCCTGCAACAAAAAAGAGACTTTCGGGCATCCCTTCAAATCCTCACTGAGGGCATAAGGCATTTCCCGCAAAACGGGCAGCTGCATGTCTGTTCCGGAATCAGCCATATGAACCTGGGCGAATTTCCAAAGGCTCTGGCCTGTTTCTCCAAGTTAGATCCATCTGAAATGATTCAAAACTTCATAATTGAATGCCGTCGCAAAATGAAATAAGCGGAGCACAAAACCACACACAGGCAGAGAATACCCCACTTTCTGTTTCAGTATTCTGTTTCAGTTTATACATGTAAGCATTTGGTCTTCTTAAGCTAACGGCTAATTGCTAAAAGCTGATTGCAATTTTTAGGCTCTACATTATTCTTTTGACGAACCCATCTAATTTTTGTAAATTCAGATTAAATTAGGCGACAGGAACATTAAAGCTTGGTCAATGATGCAACCTAACATAAAAGAAAACAACCTGAAAAAAATTTTCATGGTCATCGGCGACATTTTGCTGATCCTGCTTGCCACGCAAATTGCCTCCTGGATACGGTTCGGCACATCCTACAGCATTTTCACTACAAATACAGGCGCAAGTTTCTTCACTTTGCTCCTGTACATGACCATGCTGTACATCTTCGACCTCTATCATCGCAATAATTCGGCGCCGACTACTAAGAACGCTGTCAGAACGGCTGTAGCCGTAGGTCTTGCCGGCATTGTTCTGATTATCCTTTTTTACTCTCTGCCACACTGGGTATACGGCCGAGGTATATTCCTGATACAGATCATATTGGTCTGGTGTTTTGTTTTCGGGTGGAGAGCCCTTTTCTTTTTCGTTTTTCCGTCAAAACCATCTAAAGAAGAAGTCTTGATATTAGGAGCCGGCAGAACCGGAAAAGCGCTTCTGGGACTATTGACAAACCCAAACTCCCCTTATCAAGCCGTAGGGTTTCTTGATGATGATCCCCAAAAAAAGGGGACTGAAATTTCATCCCTGCCGGTTATAGGAAACATAGACAAATTGCAGCAAATTATAGAAGGGAAGGAAATCAAAACCGCTATCCTCGCCATTACCCACCAACGCTCTAACCAACTGATAAGGAAGATATTAAATGCGAGGTTGAACGGACTGGTAGTATTGGACATGCCCACCGTATTTGAAAATCTTACAGGGGCTGTCCCGGTTGAGTATATAAGAGATGACTGGCTTGTCTTTGCAGACGGCTTCAACCTGATATCCAAGCCATATGTTCAAAGGACAAAGCGTCTTTTCGATGTGGTGATTTCGGCGTTTCTTCTCCTTTTTACCTCACCGGTATTCGCCATCACGGCTCTCGCTATCAAACTGGGGTCACGGGGACCCGTTTTTTTTGGGCAAACAAGGGTTGGGAAAGGCGGAAAGGAATTCTTCTTATGGAAGTTTCGCTCCATGAAAAATGATGCCGAAAAGGATGGCGCAGTCTGGGCCAAAAAAAAGTACCCGAGGATTACCGCCGTAGGGCGCATCATCCGGGTCCTCAGAATAGATGAACTACCTCAAATACTTAATGTCTTCAAGGGAGACATGAGCCTCATAGGCCCACGGCCTGAACGCCCCGAATTTGTTCAAGGACTGGAGGCTGAAATCCCTTATTACGGACTCCGTAACTCCGTCAGGCCGGGAATCACGGGTTGGGCACAGGTAAACTACAGTTACGGCGCCTCCATCGAGGATTCCCTAAGGAAACTGGAATTTGATATTTTTTACATTAAAAACATGTCTCTGATTTTAGATGCAAAAATCGCCCTGAAAACCATCGGCGTCGTCCTCTTTGGACAGGGCGCCAGATAGGTCACCTAAACAGGACAAGCCTGAACATGCCGCCTTTAAAAGAAAATTCAGGAGAAGGCTTCCCTGATTTGACAGTTTCGGATATGATCTTCACAGTCCCTCCTCCCCAGTTCTCGAATAATCCCATGAGATAAAAAACCTTGGCAATGAGTTTATTGCCGGGTCGCGAAGGATGAAGGGTTTTCAGGCGATCTATTGTAATGGATGGCCCAAAAAGTACGGCCGGGTTGTAAAAGGATATGGTGGAGGGCCTTATCTCCAAGGTGCTTTTAATATTCTGTCTGTAGTCCCTGTGGACGATCATGTTTACGATGGCTTCCCTGATAACACCGATGGGGAACTCCCATGTTTCTTTTCTGTGAATATCTCCCTTCACGCTACTCTTGCCTATTGATTCCAATACAAAACTCAAAACAGACTTGAAAATCCAAATCAAATTCCCTTTGAACTCCTTATCGTTCGCAATCTCATCGTAGCCTTCGTCGTCTGAAAATTTCCCGCTCTTAACTTCGAAATGGTTGGCAAAAAAACGAGAGGGATCTTTTCCAAATAGAAGCAACGCAGCTCGGGTTATCCCCTTGCCAGTGATCAAACCCAGTTTCTGTAAAATAACATCCGGCGACAGCAGCATATTTTCATTCAGATTGCGAATGGTGTTCGCTGCATCCAAAAATTCGTAAAGGGAATCCGTGTCTATATCTTCCAACGTTGCAGCAGATTCAACTTGATGGCCGAAGCCGTAACCATTGTATCTTTGGTGAAGGAGGAGTTCATAATGAGCCCGATCAAGTCTTTGATTGGTCGTACCCACTCGCAAATACGCTCTGCCATAAGCCAGATGCGGTTTCAAAGGGCTTTCATCAACAGATACCAGTAGGCAGGTTTTCCCTTCCAGGACCATTTTTTCAACGATGGGAGAAAGCTTGGGATCCGTATTGAGTTTAACGGCATTTGAGATGTTCTTTATGGTATCATCCGTAACCTGCTGGCCGAGAATAATCCCATTGTCATCAACACCGAAGATCACATATCCACCATGATGATTGGCAAAGGCACAGCATGTTTCAATGCCTTCCCGAAGTGACGAAGTCGATTTCTTGAATTTGACGGATTCAGATTCCCCGTTCCTGATAAGCTCCAATATATCATCTTGAAAAGACCGCATCTATACTTCCCTTAACCCTGTCCGGCGGATTTCTATTCTTTTGAACTTTTTATTCAATTCCGGATCGACAATCCAGTATGTATCATTAACAGCAAAAGTCAATCATAACTCTAATCGAAAAAATGTCGACTTCAATTCATCCATTCCGTTTTATCCAGGCCAACGATCGTTATCCGGTTGGATAGCCATGGCTGATGCCAAGGATCCTATGCACATCTCCTCAGTATTTAGATTGAAACTTGTTCCTCACTCAGCTCATTTCTTCTTTACTTGCTTGTAGCATATCAGCTACAATAGCCTACATGAAACTTTTGATGGATGCCGATTGCCTGATTAAATTGAGAAAGAGACGTTTGACGCGGTTGCCACGGACGACACAAGACTTACCCGTCATCTGAGAGCCCTTGGAATTCCGTTCATTTTGCCGGGACTTATTATCCAGCAACTTAAAAAAGAAGAACGAATAAGCCTGACTACTGCACATTGGGCACTGGATCAATTGGCGGCATTTATCAGTGAAGATGAATTCAGCATGACAAAATTACTGCTGGAGAAAAACAAATGAAAGTAAAATCCATGAGGATTCCAAATGATATCGACAAGGCTATCGTCTATGTCTCCAGCGTTGAGAAGATCGAAAACGTTCATTCGTTGAGGAAGCTGGCGAGAATGGGTTTTGAGTCTTATGTCACCAAAGAGTATAAGGCTGGAAAACTCACTTTGCGGGAGGCTTCTGATCTGTTGGGCTTAACGCTCTCTGAAACAATTGACCTTTTCTTGGATATGGGCGTCAAGGGAAATATACACGCCGAAGATGTAATGAGAAGCCTCGAATCCCTAAAACATTTGAATTCTTAAGCTATCCCGGCCCGAATTGGATTCAGCTTGCTGTGTCAGGCAGGATTCGTAGTAGATAAGTTTTAGAGGACGTCGGTTTTTGGTTGACTCGATATAACCTTTGCAATGCTTCTTTCACCCAGTTAAATAAAACTCTTTTCGGTCGTTAGGGGAGTTTT
>JBBSAR010000302.1:0-5778 GCA_038252125.1 Desulfatiglandales bacterium | reverse complement strand
CGCAGACATGTATAAGATTTGTAAATCATGTTGCCGGTCGATTCACGATCGATTCGTATCACTGCCAGCTTTTGTACGTCTTCCTACTCTATTGAGTCCAGTGGAAATGTCGATTTGTTAATAAAAATTGCGGATGACGCCCTTTACAGGGCAAAAGAAAAGGGCAGGAACAGGGTGGAGAGTGATGGCAAATGAAGAGCGCTGCAGTTAAGTGCCAAGTATCTGTAAATGTTTGGATAGTAGTGCAAAGGGCGCGCGAGTGGCAAATTGGCAACATGCGGTGGATCGGATAGTCATACTGAGGGCGGAAGATCTACAAACAAGGATCATCCACTTGTAAGCGGGGGAGAGGAATGGAAAAAATTGAACTCAAGCTGTATATCACAGGAAAAACACCAAGATCCATAAAGGCCGCCATGGGATTTAAGGGTCTCTTTAAAGACAAGTTCAAGGATAAAGCGACCCTTGAAATCATCGATGTGCTTGAACGGCCAGACCTGGCCTTGGAAGAAAAGATTATGCTCACCCCGACGTTGATTAAAAAGTTCCCCGCGCCCACTGTGCGGATCATCGGCGATCTGTCGAATAAAGAGCAGGTTCTCCTGAAACTTGATCTGGTTTCACACCAAGAATGAGGGGAAGGGCCCTACGTCTTACTTTACGTTGAAGGATTAGATGAAATGAAAAAGCTCGGTTTGGTGTTGATGATTTTGATGATGGTAATTTCCATCTTTGTTTCGTGTACTAAATCTGAGGAAAAGCCGCCACCGGATGAAGTAACCGTGCAACTCAAATGGTTTCATCAGGCCCAGTTCGCCGGGTTTTATCTGGCAAAGGAAAAAGGGTATTATGAGGAAGAAAATCTGACGATAAATTTTCTGGAAGGCGGAAAAGGCGTGGATGCCATGGATACTTTGGTTTCAGGCCGGGCCGATTTCGCTGTCGTTTCACCTGAAGATGTCCTGATCGAAAGAAGCCGGGGGGTTCCTGTAGAAGCCATCGCCACCATTTACCAACGCAGTGCTGTGGTGTTCATCTCAAAAGCCGACTCCGGCATTGAGCGCCCTTTCGACTTTGCGGGAAAAACCGTGGCAGTAGGGGGAGGTCCCGGCTCAATCAGAGATTTTCAAATTCAGTTTAATGCCCTGATAAAAAAGCTTAAAATCGATAGCACAGCCATCAAGGAGGTGCCCTACGACCCTGAATATGAAGCGTTTCTAAAAGGGGATGCGGATGTCACGCCGGCCTATATTACCGGCGGCTTCATCAAACTGAAAAATGAAGGCCATCCACTAAACATCATATGGCCCGGTGATTACGGACTTAACTTTTATTCAGACACCCTTGTTGCCACAAAAAAGACGATCGAGAAGAAACCGGAACTCGTTGTCCGTTTCCTGCGCGCCACCTTGAAGGGCTGGCGCGAGGCAGTAGGCGATACAGAGGCTGCCGTGGCTGCTACCATGAAATATGCTCAAAATAAGGATGAAGCTCTTCAAAAGGCCATGATGGAAGCCCAGCTGCCTCTGGTGAATACCGGGGAGGACCCTGTCGGATGGATGCAGGAAAAGTATTGGCAGTCTATGATCCAAATCCTCCGTGAACAGAATATCATTTCAGCGCCATTTCCTGGTGCCGACAAAGTGTACACCATGGAGTTTCTGAAGACAGTTTATGGAGACCGGAAATAATGCGGCTCGCTGCCAAATTCGCAATGATCTTTGCACTCCTGTCGATCATCTCCATTTCCGTGATGGGTTATTTAGTCTATCAGGGGGGCCGGGAAATGATTATCAACGATAAATACAGCGACCTCGCTTTAGCTAATGATTACACTCAGGCAGCTTTTGAAAGATGGGTGGGAGAAAATATCCGGACGCTTGAAATGATTGCCAAACGCCCCTTCTTTACAAGCAAATTCAATGAATTGATTACATCTCATGACCCATCCGATGCGGCGCACATGGCAAAACACCACGTAATGATTGAAGACCATTTGATGCCGGTCATCGAGGCTGGGAAATTCCTGGAGATATTCATCCTTAGGCCCGATGATGGTTTGGTGGCCTTTTCTACCAGCAAGAAGCAGGAAGAAAAGCAATTGGACAGCCAGCCTTTTTTTACGCAAGGGAAAAAAGGATCGCATGTCCAAAATGTATACTATTCCATGTCCCTGCAACGGGCTGCGATGACCATAGGTACACCGATCAAAAACAAGAAAGGTGAACTCGTTGCGGTCCTCGCGGGGCATGTCAATTTGGCAGAATTATCCAACATCATGGGGCAAGGCAAACAGGTTCGGGAAACACTTGATACCTACTTCGTGAATAAATTTAATTTTTTTGTTACGGAACCCAGGTTCGGGAAAAATTACGCGCTGAAAAAATCGATTCACACACAAGGCGTAAATGCGGCCTTGTCGGGGAAGAAAGGTATCGGTCTTTATGAAGATTACCGCAAAATACCTGTTATCGGCGCCTATTGTTGGATACCCAAATGGGAGCTGGGCGTCATCAGCGAAATCGATCAGGCGAAGGCCTTCTCTCCCATATTTGCATTGCGGAAAGCCGTTATCATCGTTTGTGCGGTCATCGCACTGCTTGCAGCATTAGCCGGATGGCTTACCACATTGACCATCACCCGACCGCTGAAACGATTAATGAAGGATACGGAGAAAATCGGGAAGGGGAATCTGGATTTTACGGTTCGAGCGACTGGGAAGAACGAGGTAGGGGAACTGTCAAGGGCGTTTAACCGCATGATAAAAGAGCTCAAAGAAACGCTTGTTTCCCGGGATACGCTGGCTGTGGCAAAAGAGCAGATGCAGAGGGAGAAGGAATTCAGTGACAAACTGATCAACAGCCTGCCCGGAGTATTTTATCTTTTTGATGAGAAGAATCTGCAATTTCAAAGATGGAACGTGAATTTCGAGAAGGTAACCGGCTATTCCGCGTCGGAAATTGCTCAAATTTCGCCCCTGGACCTGTTCGATGAACAGGAAAGAGTTCGCGTTGCCCAGCGGATTGGTCAGGTTTTTCAGAAAGGTTATGCAACGGTGGAAGCGAATTTATTGACCAAAAGTGGCGATCGTGTTCCCTATTTTTTTACCGGTTACATCCAGAAAATTGACGATTCCACTTATTTGGTTGGTGTGGGCATCGACATTTCCGAACGAAAGCTGGCAGAAGAAGCGCTTCGCAAGAGCGAAGACCGTTTCCGAAGACTTGCTGAAAATGCAAAAGACGTTATCTATCGTATGTCCCTTCCCGAGGGCAGGTACGAATACGTCAGTCCGGCATCCCTTGATGTGTTCAGATGTTCTCCGGAGGCCTTCTACGAAAACCCAGCAATAGTCAAGCAGATGATACACCCCGAGTGGGTGAATTATTTTACCGAGCAATGGGGAAGACTGCTCAAGGGGGAAATCCCGCCTCACTTTGAATACCAGATCATCGATCCTTCCGGGCATGTGAAATGGCTCAACCAGAGAAATGTTTTAGTAACCGATAATAAGGGACTGCCGGTTGCCATCGAAGGCATTGTCACCGACGTGACCGATGCCAAACGGATCGTGCAGGAACAGATTCGCCTGGAAAAATTTGTCTTGTTGGGACGTTTGGCTGCCGGTGTGGCGCATGAGTTGAATAACCCGTTGATGGGCGTTCTCAATTATGCGCAATACTGTATAGAGGAAACTCCGAAAGAAGATGAAAAATTTTCGATTCTACAGGACATTGAGCATGAAACCAGACGCTGCATCGATATCGTGCATAATCTTTTGGGGGCCTCTCGCCTCGAAGAATCGGCATTCGGCAAAACCACTGAACTTGATGCCCAGAAGATCCTGGGCCGGGTTATTCGTCTCATGGAATACAGAACGGGCAAGGAAAATGTTAAGGTTTTCACTAAAGTGACTGAAGATATCCCTAAGATTGTGATGGGCAGTGATGCTCTTCAACAACTGCTCCTGAATCTTTTCGTTAATGCGGTGGATGCCGTGGAAACAACAGAAAAAAAGGAAATAGAATTGCAGCTTCAAAGAGATGGAAATGCCATAAAATTTACCGTGTCGGATACCGGAAGCGGTATTCCCGAGGATGTTCGAGATAAGATTTTTGATCCGTTCTTTACAACCAAAGAACCAGGCAAAGGCACGGGGCTGGGATTGGCAACCTGTTGGAAAATTGTTCATCAACAGGGGGGCACGATTGGCTTCACGAGTAATCCCTCTTCTGGAACGACAATAACCGTAGTACTTCCAGTCCACCCGTCAAAAACCGACTTCATGTAAGGAGACAAGGATATGAGCAAATGTGTTTTAGTGATTGATGATGAAGAGGCCGTGCGTAAATCTTTTCTTTTAGCTCTTAAAAAGACCCAATACCAAGTGGATACGGCTTCCAATGGAAAAGATGCCTTAAATCTTTTCAGTCAAAAAAACTACGATCTGGTTTATCTCGACCTGAAAATGCCAGGCATGAGCGGCGCTGAAGTACTCGTGAGAATTCGGGAGAAAAACAAGGCTGTGCCAATTTACATTGTAACAGCATTTCATAGAGAGTTTTTCGATGAACTGACGAATGCCCGTAAAGAAGGGATAGACTTCGAGCTTCTGATGAAACCAATCGAACTTGATCAAATCCGAACAATCACAGAGGCAATTCTGGAAGGGCGTGCTATCATCGAAGGAGATAGTGATGTATAAGTTGAAACTTTACATTACAGGTCACACGCCAAATTCCCGCAAATTGGTTCGTGAACTAAACGACCGTTTGAATGTAGACTGCGGCGGGAAGTACGAACTGGTGGTCATAAACATATTCGACGACCCCGGTGCAGCCTATGAGGACATGGTCATTGTCACGCCCACATTGATAAAGACACTGCCTCCACCTGTGCGGAGAATTGTGGGCCACCTGAGAGATAGTGAGAGGGTGCTGGCGGCATTGGAAATAGAATCGATTTGACATATGAAATAATAAGAAGTTGAAGATTCTGATTCTGGGTCATTTTATTGCGGGAGGCCAACCGGAACTCGTGACGAAACGAGCTTTGGATGTATCCATACAAGGCCCTCGTGTGGATATAAATTATCCACCTGCTCCATCATTATTTCGCAAGATTTAAACCTGAGCAATGGTCAATAGGGACGATAAGAGTTCATTTAATGCGTGACAGTTTACCCCGTTTCATGCATAAACTAAACAGATCATTCAACCTGACGGAAAGAGCAGGTAGTCATCCGGCACGGCATTTGCTGGATAATAAGGGCGACAGAAAAAATTTCAAGAACCAGAATGAACTCGATTCAGCAGGAATGCCGACATATCGAACACAGTACAGATGGGAAGGAGACACGTCATGGCAAGTAAAAACCATTCCCGTGCAGGAAGTATCTTTGCGGTCTTACCGGCAATCATCTGTTTGACGTTCGTGACCTTAATCACCGAGCCGGTTCCGGTTATGGCCAGTGACTATCTCAACGTCGCAATTTTTAAAGAACCCAAAAACCTGAATCCGTTCCAGTCAAGCGACGCGTGGACAAAAAAGGTCATTGGACTCATTTACCAACCGCTTTATCTTGTGGATCCCGACAGCCAGACTTTAACTCCCTGGCTTGCAAAAGACCTGCCGGTCTATGACCGTGACAACAAAACGATCACTTTTCACCTGAGGGAGATGAAATGGGATGACGGCTCTGATTTCAGCGCTGAAGATGTGGTCTTTACCGGGGAGACATTCAAGAAATTTCACATTCCGAGGTACTACGCCTATTGG
>JBBSAR010000301.1:0-5800 GCA_038252125.1 Desulfatiglandales bacterium | reverse complement strand
CACTCCAGTTCACCTTCACCCTCCCTTTGCTGGCCGGACTCATGGTGTTGGTACTGGCCGGTTTCTTAGGAACGAAGGTGGGAGGGAGCAATCTGGCGGTAATGCTCACCTGTATCGTGTGGATATCGCTGCTGGCGCTTTTCCTGGTTCCCCTGGGCGGAAGGATCTGGTGCTTGGTCTGCCCTTTGCCGGTCATGGGTGAATATCTGCAGCGATGCGCGACGACCGGGGTGCGTGCGGGAAAGAAAGGCCGGTTCGGAAATCGTTTTATGGGATTTTTCAGACAGTGGCCCCGGGTTTTGAGAGGACCGTGGTTGCGACTTTCTTTGTTTTTGGTTCTGGGAGCATTCAGCGCCTCCCTGGCCGGTCAGCCCAAGTGGACCGCCTTGACGCTCATGCTCATGGTTGCGGCAGGGATATTTATGTCTCTCCTATGGGAACTCCGTTCCTTTTGCAGATATGTCTGCCCGGTAGCCGCTTTCATTTCGGCATACAGCGCGCTGGGCCGGCTCATGGTCCGGAAGAGAGATCCTGATGTCTGCAAAAACTGCGGGGATAAACCATGCTTCAAAGGAAATGCCGAAGGGTGGGCCTGCCCTTACGGCTTGCTGGTTGCCGGAATCGATCGAAACACGGATTGCGGAATGTGTACCGAATGTTTCAAGAGCTGTCCTAATGATAATGTGACATTGGCATGGCGCAGAGGACCCTGGACGGAGTCCTTTCGATCCTATGGGGAAGCATGGCAGGCCATTGTGTTGCTGGTACTGGCCATTGTTTACTCCCTCACCGTGCATTCGCCATGGCCGGTGATGCGCGATTTGGTAAACCTGGTGGACAAGACGTCCCTGCCCGATTTTTTACTCTTTTTTGCTGTCCTGTGCGTCATTGCCGCGGGTCTTGTCCCTCTGATTTTCTGGTTGGCCTGCGGACTGGGCCTGATGTATTCAAAAGGGTTTGCGACGAAAGACAACGGCGATGGAACAAATGGAAAAGCTCCTCGCAAAAGTCTGTTCAGCGGATCAGTAGGCGCAAAATTCAAGAGGACCATGCCGGCCCTCCTGCCCATGGGCCTCGCTCTGTGGGCCGTATTTTTTGTGGAAACCATTATGGCCAATATGACTTTTATTCTTCTGAGCTTTTCAGATCCATTCGGCTGGGGTTGGGACCTGTTCGGGACCGCGGGAATGCCGTGGATTCAGATATGGCCAAGCGGAATCCCATGGATACAGGTCGCGCTGATTCTGACCGGCATGACTCTCAGCTTGAAAAAGGGATATCGACTGTGGAATAATGAAACAGAAACAGCCATGAAAGCTTTAAGAGGTTTTGCTCCAACGGCTGCCGTCCTGACCGTGTTGGCTGGAGGGATGCTCTTCTATCTTACTCATTATTAAAAAAAACGAGAATTTTTGAGACATGCGGATTTCAAAATCAACCACCCTGTCTTTGCTGGCGCTATTGGCCATCCTTATCGGCATTCCACTGGCACTTATCACCCACGAGGCAGGAAGAACCGGACAAACCGTTGGCCAGTATCTCAAGCGGGCATTGAGCAAAACAGGGGTGGAAAAACCTTTGAATTCAAACAATGTTTCCGTGCCAGGGGAAAAAATCGATTTTTTGGAGAAAATACCGATCGGTAATCCGGTAGGGGACTCCAAGCCTTGGATAACCCACCTGAAAATTGTGGACCTGGACCAGGACGGCTTGAAAGATATTGTGGTGTGCGACGCGAAACGCAACCAGATATCCTGGATACGACAGGGGCCGGTGGGAACATATCAGGAAAAGGATATCGGATCCCAGGTACGCGGTCCGGCGCATGTCACCCCCTGCGATCTGGATAAAGATGGAGATCTGGACCTTCTGGTGGCGAAAATGGGGATGATATTCCCCAACAACGACAAGATTGGATCGGTGGTCGTCCTCGAAAACAGGGGCAACGGAGAATTTGTCAACCGGGTTCTGGCCGATAGGATCGCCCGTGTCACCGATGTGGAGCCCGGTGATCTGGATGGCGACGGGGATATCGATCTCGCCGTTGGTCAATTCGGCTATGATGACGGGGAGATCCGCTGGATGGAGAACAAGGGGAACTGGCAATTTGACAGTCACAATCTCTTAAACCTCTCCGGCACCATCCACACCCCTGTCTACGACATGGACGGGGATGGAGATCTGGATATCGTCGCCCTGGTCTCGCAGGAATGGGAAGAGGTTTACGTTTTTGAAAATAACGGAAAAGGGGAATTCACGCCAAAGATGATTTACGGGTCCACAAACGAGGATTTCGGGAGCAGCGGCATTTCGGTTGTGGATCTGGATCAGGATGGAGATCCCGACATCCTGTACACAAACGGTGATGCCTTCGATTACATCCCTCCCGGCCCCCGTCCGTGGCATGGGGTTCAATGGCTTGAAAATAAGGGAGGGCTCACATTCGAATACCACGGAATCGGAGATTTTCCAGGTGCCTATTTTGCCAACGCCGTAGATGTGGACAAGGATGGAGACCTGGACATCGGCGTGGTCAGTGCCTTCAATAAATGGGATGATCCGAAAGCCCAATCGATGATCTGGTTTGAGAATGACGGCAAAATGGGGTTCACTTCTCATGACCTGGCTTCGATCCCCACCCATCTCCTTCTGCTCGATACCGCCGATATGGACGGGGACGGATGGGTCGATTTTGTTACGGGTGGAATGCATGCCTATCCCCCCTTTGATCGGATGAGTCGGGTTCTCCTGTGGCGTAACCATTGGCCGGAACGAAAATCCGGAGGGAAAGGGGTTAGGTGACAAGTGAACAATTCTGTTTTACACCTGGCGAAACGTTTTCGCCGGCCCCTGATTCTTGTCGTCCTGGCCGCACTTATCATCGCAGGAACGACCGAGGTGATGGATCGTATCGATCATATTGAACTTCTTGATCGTCTGCCGGTAATGGGTAACCTTTCCTTCAATACCGAAATATTGAAAAATAAGGTAAACCAGGCCGATGAGGCGGTAAGGCTAATCCTGTCCAAAGAAAAAGCGGGGGACGCATTTGGCCTGAGGGTAGGAAACCTGGGAGAAATCTATCAGGCCAATCATTTCTATGACCAGGCCGCTCCCTGCTATCAACTGGCTATGGAGTTTGACAGGGAGAATCCACGCTGGCCCTATTATCTGGCTTTCATCCAACAGGAAAAGGGTGAAAACGAGTCCGTACAGGGACTGCTGGAAACGACCATATCGCTTGCACCCCGTTACGCGCCTGCCATACTCAAACTGGCGGACAGCTATTTCAAGACTGGGCGAATCGAAGATGCCCGGATCTATTATAAACGCAGACTGGATCACCTGCCGAAAGACCCCTATGCATTGTTGGGACTGGCCCGCATCTCCATCGATGGAGCGCAATGGAAAACGGCCCGGGAATATTTGGAAGAAGCGATCCGGGCAAATCCCGAATTCGGCCCCTCCCATCGGTTGATGGCGTCGGTTCATGACCATTTCGGCCGTAGAGATGACATGCGGAAATCCCTCCAACGCGCGGAACAATGCATACGCTTTCGTCCCGCCCCCGATCCCTGGATCGATTCCCTCGATGACTTGTGCTATGATGTGGACCAGCTCCTGGTCCTTGGTTCCAAAGCCGTCATAGAGCTGGATATTAAGAAAGCCTCGGAGTTTTTCGGCCGTGCCAAAGACCTGGACCCGAAAAACCCCCAGGTACATCTGGCGCTGGGCAGACTGTGTTTCATGGTGGGGCAAAGGGAGGAAGCCCGCGGATTTTTTGAAAAGGCCATAGAGCTGGATCCCAGGAGTGATGAGGCCTATTTTCAACTGGGCGTTATTTCGAGGCGCCAAGGGGATTTGCGGGAAGCAGAGAAGATGTTTCACCGGTCATTGGATTTTCATCCGGATAACCCGAATGTTTACAATAACCTGGGGGTAACCCTGCTGGAACAGCAAAAATTCCGGGAGGCGGTGGAGGCCCTGAACAAGGCACTGGAGATCTATCCGGAACATATCAACGCCCGGTACAACCTCGGTCTGGCGTTGTGGCGCCTGGGAAAAACCGCATCCGCGGTTCAAGAGTACCGGAACGTGCTGAGTGTAAAGCCCGATTGGGCAACGGCTGCCAATTCCCTGGCTTGGGTCCTCGCTACCGACAAGAATGATGAAATCCGAAACGGGGCCGAAGCCATCCGTTGGGCCAGAATTGCCTGCGAAGGCGCCGGGCGCAAAAATCCGGAGTACCTGGATACCCTTGCGGCGGCCTATGCCGAGGCCGGCCATTTCCAAGAGGCCACCCGGACAGCCCGGGAATGTCTGACTCTCGCCCGTTCGGCAGGAGATACGGATCTGGCTGAAGAATTGGAAAAGAAGCTTCACTTTTATGAATCCGGAAAGGTGTTCGCCGAGTAACCGTGGAAAACTGCGAAAGGCAGAACGATCTTGGAGACATTCTTTATAGGCACGGCGTGTCGGACCGTTTGTTTTACTCGCCACGCCTCATTTACGAAATTGGTTCAGCAAGAGTTTATGAGTCGGTACGTTACTTACGGTATTAATGGTTGTGCGTGATATTTTGCTATTTCACCTAATGTTCAGGATTTCCTTGAAGGGGAAAGCGTTGATCGAGAGAACCGGGGGTATTTTGTACTTTTTCGTGATTTCTATTTATTGTTTTCAAGTTAGCATTAACCCATGAGTCGGCATACGGTCCACTCCAGGTTGCGTACCCTGTTGGGGGAGCCCGGCAGTCTTCGCGGCCGGCTGATCCGGGGCGGCGCGGGCAGCGCAATCGTTCAGGCTCTTAACCGACTCATTGCCTTGGCCGTGGGAATAGTTCTGGCACGCAGCCTTGGTGCTGAAGGTTATGGCGTCTACGCCTATGCCTTTGCTCTGATGAGTGTGCTTATGGTGCCGGCAGAGCTGGGGATACCGGTTTTGCTTGTCCGCGAAGTGGCAGCCGGCGTGGCGCGTGCGGACTGGGCCTATGTGCGCGGTATATGCACCCGCAGTACCCAGTTTGTCTTCGCCGCTTCCACTGTCATATCTCTCATAGCGGCATTATCGGTCTGGAGATTTGGGGAAAGCATGCCCGCGGACCAGCGTCAGACGCTACTGCTTGTGCTGTTCTTACTGCCGCTTTCAGCTCTCAGCAAGACTTTCGCCGGCGCCCTGCACGGGCTTCAGCATGTGGTTATGGGACAGGCAGTGGAAGCGCTGCTGCGCCCAACGCTCGTGCTGCTCGGAGTCCTTGTTCTTTTTACCGTTGCACCGGCAATGCGCTTACCCCAATACGCAATGGCGGTTCAAGTCGTTGTGGCTGTTGCGGTATTTTTCACTGCCCTGCTGCTCCTTATCCGCTACCTGCCAGATGCAGTCCGCACAATGAAAGCCAGATTTTGCACAAGGGAGTGGCTCGCCCATGCCATCCCGTTTATCCTTATCGGTGGCGCGGGCATCATCAATAATCAGGTTGATATTTTGATGCTAGGCTATATCAGGACGCACGAGGACGTCGGGATCTACCGTGTTGCGGTACAGGGATCCGTGTTGGTGGCATTTGGATTACAGGCGGTGACCGCCGTAGTAGCCCCTCAGTTTGCTCGACTTTATGCGCAAGGAGATATGGAGCGCCTGCAACGTCTTGTCACCATCAGTGCTCGCTTGGTTTTCATTGCGGCCTTGCCTGTGGTGCTGGCCTTTATTCTGGCAGGGGGAACCATTGTCGGTTGGGTATTTGGGCCGGAATTCGTGGCGAGCTATTACCCTCTGTCAATTCATGCGGTCGGGCAGCTTG
>JBBSAR010000300.1:0-5810 GCA_038252125.1 Desulfatiglandales bacterium | reverse complement strand
GGGGTTACGGGACGTCTCTTCAGCCCCCATCAGAAGGACCAGATAGACTCTTTCATGGATGGGAGCAAAATGTACTGGTGGCTCAGCGACAAGGCCATCACCGAGCACACGGAGCATACCCTCCGACTCAAACCCTGAGCCGGCCTACAAACAAATCCTAAGCGTGCCCTCTACGTCGCAAGATGATTGCTAAGAGCATAAAAACGATAACCGCAAGGATGAGAATGAGCCAGAGATATTCTTCCAACAGCGCCGCGCTTGCCGCGGCGATTCCCAAAAAAAGACCTACCATGCAAATGCGCCAGTTCCCGTGAACGCCTGCCAGGAATGTGGAAAGGGCGAGAACAAGGAGGGCAACAAGGCCAAAATCGGCGCTGTTCAGCCGCCCTGTATTATTGAGCAGAAAGACCAGATAAATGGCGGAAAGGAATCCAAGCCAGTGAATGATTTGGGTCCAAATCATTCTTATTTTGCTTCCCCCGCCGGCCTTCACCTGCTGCCACTGCATAAACACGGATCCCGCCCAGAAAAGCGGCCCCATGGCAGCCCAGAACCAGAATCCCCGCGACGGATTGAAGTCGGTCAATGCCACTCCGATTCCGGAAAAAATAAGCAGAATGAGCAGGACAATCTCGTCTTTGCGGATTGTCTTGGGAATCTTTTTAGGAGATGGTGAAGCAGTCTTTTCTGACGCCAGGCTCTCTGAAGCCAGGCTCTCGGTGTTTTCCGGCATTGTTTCCTCCCTGGAATAACGAAAACAAATTTTTCTCTAAACGTCCGTCACCATCTCAAAATTTATTTCGGAAGTCAACAAAACATCCTCTATTCTCAAAACAGATGAGGCAGTTTAAAAATGCTCAATTTTGTTCGAGATCAAGAAGGGCGAAAATTTTAACCACAGAAATATACAGTATATTTCGAGGAATAAAATTTGAGCCTGACGCGGAGACCGGGCAAAAGGGGGCGTTTTGAAATTGGCTCAGATATTGATTACCTTGTCGGCCAGCTGCATGGCGGTAACAATATCCAGCATGTTGGTGGTTTCCCCCACGACTTTCTTCTCAAGCAGGTTAAAGTGCGTAAGGCAGGTGCCGCAGACCAGGATATAAACGCCTTCCTTTTCCAGGTCCTGCAACACCGGCAGGACATCAGAATCCGCGATGGTCATTTTTACGCCATTGTTGACAAAAACCAGTCGCCACAGATCTTTTCCCATTTCCTTAAGGGTTTTCAGAAAACTTACCATGAGTTTGAGGCCCAGTTCATCGTCTCCGTATCCCATGCGGTCCGTGGCTACCATGACCATGATTTTTTTTCTTTCTTCGTCCTGCGTTTGTTCCGTTGGGGAAGGTATCACGGCGTTTTTGTCGACACTGCCCGTGATATGGAAATCCGACCCATCCTTTGTTACGGAAACCATATACTTTTGTGATTCTAAGAAGCGGGTGACATTCTGTCTTGCGGCCTCATTATCCACTGTAATCTTAATGAATCCAGGGTATTCCCGTTCGATGCATTCTTTGGTTTGAATCACGGGGGCCGGACAGGCCAGCCCGCGGCAATCGATTTCGTTGTTCATCCTGATCTCCTTCTCTGTGGAAAGCGAAGTCTAATCTACAAGAATTTTTCCCATGGATTCCGGGATCACCCGACCAATGATCTCCGCCTGTTCAATCCCCTCATTTTTTAGCTCCCGCAAAAGGTCAACCGCCGACTTTTCGGGAACGCAGATGAGGAGTCCTCCTGATGTCTGGGGGTCAAAAAGAATATCCTGTGTCACTCGGTCCACCGATGGCGCAAATACCGTCATGCAGCCCCGGAAGTCGCGATTTTTGTACGCGCCGGCCGGAATGAGGCCCATGGCGGCATATTCCAGGGCTTCCGGGATTATGGGGATTGCACGGCTGTTCAACTTGAGACCCAATGGGGAGTGCAAAATCATTTCAGCCAGATGACCTATAAGGCCAAAACCGGTGATGTCGGTACAGGCGTGGACCGGAAAACGGGCCATGATTTCCGCGGCTTTTCTATTCAGCGCAGCCATCAAACGGGTAACGGTTTCCGTGATCCGCGGAGAAGCGATGGCGCCCTTGATTGCGGTATTAATGATTCCGGTCCCTAACGGTTTTGTGAGAATCAGACAATCCCCTTCTTTCAATCCACCCTTGGTAAGGACCCGATCCGGATGAACAAATCCGGTGACGGACAGCCCGTACTTCAGCTCTTTGTCTTCAACACTGTGCCCGCCCACCAACACCACATCAGCTTCCCGCATCTTATCCAGGCCACCCTGGATAATCTCACGCAAAACGGACAGTTCCATGTCCCCGAGAGGAAAGCCCACGAGATTCATGGCGGTCTTTGGAACGCCCCCCATGGCATAAACATCACTCAGGGCGTTGGCCGCGGCGATCATTCCGAACCAGTATGGATCATCTACAATCGGCGTAAAGAAATCCACCGTTTGAATGAGAGCCAACTCCTCATTCACTTTGTAAACGCCGGCGTCATCCGCGCGATCCAGCCCCACAATCACATTTTCATCGGTTGGAAATTTCAGCCCGCAAAGCGCCCGCTCCAGGTCCCCCGGAGGAAGTTTTGAGGCTCATCCCGAACCCTTCACGGTTGCTGTTAGGCGGATTTTTTCGGATTCTTTCATTGAGTATTCCAGTGTGCTCTCGATTTTTTTTTCACCTGACACCTGACACCTTTCGGAAGGCCCTCGATGCCTTTTTATACGAACATCAACCTATGCCTGATGCCGTTTTTTTTCAAACAGGAAATTCCGATACAAAATTGACTCATGTTTGATGAAACCGATAGCATATCATTCAGACCATATGTGTTGCTCGATCCTTTTAACCAGGGGCTTCAGGGTTGAAGGAGAAATTGCGGACACGGCAACCCCGTCGTCTTTCCCTGAAAACCAGTCCGATTCGCCGTCTTTGAGCAGGTCTGTCTTGTTATACACGATCACGGTGGGCGTGTCGCTCAGACCGAGATCCGCCAATGTCTTGTCAACGGTTTTTATCTGTTCCTCGAATCGGGGACTTGAGGCGTCCACCACGTGCAGGAGCAGGTCCGCATCGTGAAGCTCTTCCAGCGTGGCCGCAAAGGCATCCATGAGGCTCTTCGGGAGCTTTCTGATAAAGCCCACCGTATCGGTAATGATAGCCTCCCGCTCCCTTGGGAATCGGAGACGTCTGCTGCTGGGATCCAGCGTTTCAAACATCCTGTTTCTGGCTGCGACGGAACTGCTTGTCAAGGCGTTCAAGAGAGTTGATTTCCCTGCATTGGTGTACCCCACGATGGAAATGACGGGCAAACCCTTAGACTCTCGCAGCGTTCTTCTTCCCTGGCGCTGCTTTTTGATTTCTTTGAGTTCCCGGTTCAGCCTTGCAATCCGGTCTCTGACGCGACGGCGGTTGATCTCCAGTTTGGTTTCGCCAGGTCCTCTGGCCCCGATTCCGCCCGTCAGTCTGGACATGGCTGTATTTTTGGCCGCAAGTCTGGGAAGAAGATATTTCAACTGAGCAAGCTCCACCTGAATTTTTCCCTCTCTCGTGATGGCCCTCCTGGCGAATATATCGAGAATGAGCTGGCTCCTGTCAATAATCTTCAGGTCCGTATATTCCGCCAGGCTGTTCACCTGGGCGGGTGTAAGCTCGTTATTGAAAATCAAAAGCCCGGCCCCCGTCTGCAGGCATGTGAGCGCGAGTTCACTCAGCTTTCCCTTTCGCAGCAGGAGGCGCGGGTCTGCTTTCTTGATTCGCTGAACAACGGAGCCGATCACTTCTATATCATCGGAGATGGCCAGTTCTTTCAGCTCCTCCATGGATTCTCTGTCCTTCCAGTCGGTTTCCACCTCCACACCCACAAGGAGCGCCCTTTCTTTCTCTCCCACGGCGAGAACCACTCTCTTTCTTGCCAGTTCTTCTTCCAAAGACTGGATCAGGGCAATAAAATCCACATTCAGCCGGCCCATGTCCGGTACGCGCGTGGTAGAAATTCCCTTTTCTTTTTTCCCGGATGGCAGCATATGCGCGTGGGTAATCGGGCCCGGGATACCTTTATCGTCCACCTCGATTACCACCATCATATCCAGCCCCAGAAGCACAAGGTCCGTTTCGTCTTCCGTGGAAAGGGGTTCGCCATTGAGGTGCGTATGAATGCAGCGCAATCCCACAAGTCTATCAGCGCCCAGCCGAACCCTGTTCAGATCGGGAATCTGGATGCGATTGTGATCCCCGGCGATCACATAGGCGATTTCTCCTTTTCTGGTGATAAGAACGGCCACCTGACGTCTGATATCGTGCGAAATGGCAGCTATCTGACGTGCCAGCTCCCGGGAAGTGATTTCGTGGGGGTCGACCTTTCTGCGATACAGCCTTTGAAGAAGATCTTGCTGGCTGGATTTAAGACCGGTTATTTTTCCATATATTTTTTCGATGGTTTGGCGCCTCCTACCTTTGTAAACCGTATTCATTTCTTTACTGAACTTCCTGTCTTGTGTAATATCCGATCTATGGATGCAATATCAAGGATTATTGGCAACCGCTTACGGCTGTCGGGTGTCAGGATGTTCTAAGCGCCGAAACCTGTGGGTCGCGACCGAAATCCGGCAATTTCTGGTTATCAAACTGCTTTCGCATCGGCACTGAACCCGCGTTCGGATTGGTCTGGCGCCTGTTTTTTTATGAATGCCGTGCTGACACCTGAAACCTGACAGCTGAAACCACGGATTCATCAGAGGTTATGTTATGAGGATATTGGTTGTCGAAGATGACAAGAAGATCGCTTCCTTTATTTCAAAAGGGCTCAAAGAGGCTGGATTTGCCGTGGATTTGGCCCCTGACGGCGTGGACGGGCTTCACATGGGTTCCACAGAACCGTATGATGCGGCGATTGTGGATATCATGCTGCCCGGTCTGGACGGGCTTTCCCTTATCGAGCGGCTTCGGGAGAAGAGGGTTGCCACCCCCGTTATCATATTGAGTGCCAAACGCTCGGTGGATGACCGCGTAAAAGGGTTGCAGAGCGGCGGAGACGACTATATGACAAAGCCCTTTTCTTTCTCCGAATTGCTGGCCAGAATTCATGCCCTCATTCGACGGTCAACCAGGGTTTCCGAGCCCTCCAAACTGTGCGCCGGCGATCTTACCGTTGATCTGCTGACCCGGGAGGTCAAGCGGGGAGACTGTGAAATCAGCCTTCCCACAAGAGAATTCGCTCTGCTCGAATATCTTCTGCGGAATAAGGGGCGCATCATATCCAAAACATCCATCCTGGAGCATGTCTATGACTACAGCTTCGATCCCCAGACCAATGTGGTGGATGTGCTGGTCTGCCGTCTCAGAAACAAGATCGATAAAGACTTCTCCGACAAAATGATCCACACGGTCAGGGGAATGGGCTATGTTTTTAAGGAAAAGGGATAGGGCTGGGATCACCTTCAGCCTCAAGTTGAGTCTTCTTTACGCGCTCTTTTTTGTGATCAGTTCCACGGGCTTGTTCATCATCGCCTATTACCTGATCGACAATCTCAGCGACCAGCGCGCGCGGGAAATTATTCACAACCGGATCGAGGAATACCGGGCCTGGTATCAGGAAGGCGGCCTTCGCGCACTGAAGGCCCGTTTTGACGAACAGAGCGACAGAACGCGTGATATCTTTTTCGTGCGGATTGTAAGTCCTTTAAACCAGGTCATGTTTGTCAGTGTACCCCGTGGCTTTGATGGATTCGATACCAGTCAGCTCAAAATTCCCAACCCTACTGAAAAAGATTTCTGGTTGTCCATCAAAGGGCAGGC
>JBBSAR010000299.1:0-5819 GCA_038252125.1 Desulfatiglandales bacterium | reverse complement strand
ATGCCCTCCGTTCGATGGCTGGAGCAATATCTTCAGAACTACCGGGGCGCCATGATCCTGGTGTCCCACGACAGGGAATTTCTGAACCGACAGGTGAACCGCATCGTATCCTTTGAAGTAGAAGGGATGAAATCCTATTCGGGCAATTACGATCATTATCTGAGGGCACGGTCCGAAGAGGTCAAGTCCCTTGAAGCAAAAGCAAGAAACCAGGACCAGAAAATCAAGGACGCCCAGAAATTTATTGACCGGTTCAGATCCAAGGCCACCAAGGCGAGGCAGGCACAGAGCAAGATCAAGCTGATTGAAAAAATGGAAATGGTGAAGACGCACCGTGCCAACAAAACCATCCGGTTTTCCTTTCCCGATGTCCCCCGTTGCGGCAGGGTGGTGACAACCATCACAAATCTCTCGAAAAGTTTCGGAGCGAACCTCCTGTATAAGGACCTGAATCTGACCATTCCGAGAGGCGATCGAATCGCCATCATCGGCCCGAACGGCTGTGGGAAAACCACACTGCTGAAAATGATTGCGGGAGAAATGGTCCCTGATGCAGGAGAGATCTCCCTGGGACACGAAGTAGACATCGCCTATTTCGCCCAACACCATTCAGACATGCTGAACCTGGAAAATACCGTGGTAGAAGAGGTTTACAAGGCTGTCCCCGAGGCAAACATAGGTTTTGTGAGATCCGTCTGCGGCGCCTTTCTCTTTTCAGGAAGCGACGTGGACAAGAAAATCAAAGTTCTCTCCGGAGGGGAAAGGGCGCGGGTATCCCTTGCCAAGCTCCTGGTGAAACCCGGAAATTTCATGTTGATGGACGAACCCACAAACCACCTGGATATCCAGTCCTCCGAAACGCTCATTGATGCCTTGAAGGATTACAAGGGAACGCTCCTGTTTGTTTCCCATAACCAGTCTTTCGTCAACAGCCTTGCCACAAAGATATGGGATATTGTTGAACAAGGGATTGTGGAATATCCGGGGAGTCTGCACGAATACTACCTCAGCATTCAAGAAAAAGAAAAATTAGCCGTTGAGAACAAGGCATCCAAAACCATACATGACACTGGAAAGATCAACCAGGAAGGAACAACCGGCAAAAAAAGGGAAGATATAAAACGGGAAAAGAGGGAAAAAGCCGAGAAACGGCAACGGATTCACAACAGTGTCAAACCGATTCGGGACAGCCTGGAGTGCATGGAAGATCGCATAGCAAAAATGGAGACCAGGCAGAAGGAAGTGGAAAAAGACCTGGCCGATCCGGACATTTTCAGAAATCAGGAAAGATCCATTCCCTTGCTGGCAGAATATAAGAACCTCCGAGAAAAGTTGGAGGCGTGTTTTCTTGAATGGGAGGGACTTCAAGAAGAGCTGGAAAAGATTCAAAGCAGTCCGGAGGAATGAAAATATGCCTGTGAAGGAAGAGCACAAATCCCTCTTGAAATCGATGGGATTAACGGAAGAGGATTTCGAATTGTTTGATGGAACACATGTTCGATACGAATATGACGAGGGAAAAGGAGTTCGAATTCATGATCCTTTTTATGAAACTTCGTATGACGAGTATATTGGCATAGATGGGTGGAGCTCCTGGAGCTCGGAAGATGACACCTTCATGCACGATATTCTCAAGGGGGTTCATGAAAAAGCTGACCGGGAATTGTCCCATTCGCCCATAACAAACGATCATGAGATAAGCAATGAGCTTCGGAAGAAATTCGGCAAACCGGTTAAAGACAAGGATTAGATCCATTCAAACCGACTCATCAGGTCCCCGGTGACGAAACACCAAAACATGGAGTTAGGGAACTTCGTTGAATATTTAAAAAGCCATCCCGACTACCAAAACACCTTTGTTCATCATCGATATCTACCTCCTCGCCAGGCGGTCTACGGACCTCCCATACGCATGGGTGAAGCCTTGGACAAGGCAATGGAAACCTTCGGCCTGAGGGGACTTTACAGCCATCAGACAGAAGCCATAGAGCTGGTGCGCAAGGGATACAACGTCGTAGCGGCGACGCCTACCGCAAGCGGAAAAACCCTGATCTTCAATCTCCCCATCCTGGAAAAGGTTCTCAGCGCCCCGGATACCCGTGCGCTTTATCTCTTTCCCTTGAAGGCGCTGGAACAGGACCAGATGAAAGCCTTGAACAACTGGCTCAAAATGCTTGAGGGGAAAACCATTACCGCCGAGATCTATGATGGAGACACCCCGCCTTACAGACGGAAGAAGATTCGCCGGGACCCACCGAATATCCTGTTCACAAACCCGGACATGCTGCACAGAGGGATTCTCGCGCACCATCAGAGCTGGGAAAAATTCCTGAAAAATCTGTCTTTTGTTGTCCTTGATGAAATCCATGCCTATCGGGGCATTTTCGGGTCGCACCTGAACCAGATTATCCGGAGACTGAAAAGGCTGTGCAGGTTGCATGGATCCAACCCCCGGTTCATCCTTCTTTCCGCCACGGTGAAGAATCCGGAGCAATTCGGCGCCAACCTTATCGGGGAGGGGGTGAAGGTCGTTCATGAAACAGGATCCCCCAGGACAGGCCAGCATGTGATTTTTTTGAATCCCGAAACCAGCCCGAACTTTTCCTCCGCAAAGCTCTTCACGGACTGCGTCAGCAGGGGATTCAGGACCATTGTTTTCACCCAATCCAGAAAAGTGACCGAGCTGATTCATCTGTGGGTCTCAAAGCTCTCTCCCGAGTTGAGAACAAAGATCAGCTCCTATCGGGCCGGTTTCATGCCCGAAGAAAGAAGGGAGATAGAAACAAAACTGGCAACGGGAAACCTCCTGGGCGTGGTCTCCACGAGCGCCCTTGAAATGGGGATCGATATCGGTTACTTGGATATCTGCCTTCTGGTGGGATATCCCGGCACCATCATCAACACCTGGCAAAGGGGCGGCCGGGTGGGCCGCGCCGGTCGTGAATCCATGATCATCCTGGTGGGAAAGCCGGACGCGCTGGACCAATATTTCATGACCCACCCGAATGATCTCTTTGATAGAGGATTTGAGGCGGCTGTCCTGGATCCCGAAAATCCCTATGTCGTAAGAGCCCACCTGCCTTGCGCGGCGGCGGAGAGGCCGATCACGCTCGACGACACCTTATACTGGCCCGATAGGCTGCAAGAACATCTCGATCATCTGGAAAAAACAGGCGACCTCAATCGAACCGCCGAGGGAGAACCCATGTGGTTCCCTTCCCGTAGGAACCCGCACCTGACCGTAAATATCCGTTCGGCAGGAGAACCTTACACCATCTTTGAAAAAGAAACCGGGCAGGCCATAGGCACGGTGGATGGGATCAGGGCCTTCAAGGAATGCCACCCGGGGGCCATATATCTTCACCGGGCCAGGCAATATGTAGTGGACAAGCTTCTGTTGGATAAAAAAGACGTGGTTGTCCAACAGTCCAAACTGGAATATTTTACGCGAACCCGCAGTGAGAAGGAAACGGAAATTATCCGGATAGATCGCTCGAAACCCGAGGGTCAGTTCATTATCCGCCAGGGGACCCTGAAAGTGACGGAGGTTGTCACTGAATATGAAAAAAGAGCCCTTCCGGGACAGGGATTATTAGGAGTCTATCCCCTTGATCTTCCCCCTCTGATTTTTGAGACCGTAGGGATATGGATCGAGATAGAGGACATCATTAAAGCCTATATTGAAAGGGAAGGCCTTCACTTCATGGGCGGCATTCATGCCATCGAGCACGCGGCCATCGGAATTTTTCCCCTCTTTGCCCTCTGCGACAGAAACGATATCGGAGGCATATGCTATCCCTTTCACGAACAGGTCGGAAAGAGCGCCATTTTCATCTACGACGGATATCCGGGTGGAGTCGGCCTCGCGCAGAAGGGGTATGAAATCATTTCCGAACTGCTTGAAACAACCTTTCACCATGTAAGGGACTGCGGCTGTGAAAACGGTTGCCCTTCCTGCATTCATTCACCCAAATGCGGTTCCGGCAACAAACCTCTGGATAAGCAGGCCGCCCTTCTCATAATGAAAGGCCTTCTGGGGCGTATTCCCCTCAGCGAGATGGCTCCTGACGTGGAGGATACAGAAGAAGACCGCCAACTGGAAATTCCGGCTGATCAAGGGGCAAATACTCAGGCTGACATCCATCGCATTGTATTTTTCGATCTGGAAACACAAAAACTGGCCCGGGACGTCGGGGGCTGGATGAATACGCATCTGATGAGGGTTTCCGTTGCCGTCCTTTTTGACACGGCTGAAAACCGATTTTTCGCATTTCACGAAGACAGGATCGATGACCTGATCAGCCATCTGGAAAAAGCGGACCTGGTGGTTGGCTTCAATGTAAAACGATTTGACTACCGGGTTCTCAGCGCCTATACAAGAAAAGATCTCCTGAAGCTGCCCACATTTGACATCCTCCAGGATATTCATGAACGTCTCGGCTTCAGATTGAGCCTTGACCACCTGGCAAAAGAGACTTTGAACCTGAACAAATCCGCGGATGGGCTCAAGGCCGTTGAATGGTTCAGGCAGGGGCAGATGGAAAAACTGGAAGAATATTGCAGTCAGGACGTGGCTCTGACAAGGGATCTTTTCAACTACGGAAGGACAAACGGACATCTCATCTACAGAAAAAAAGGAATGGATACCAGGTTACGGCTCTTGGTTGACTGGAACGTTGAGGAAATGATAAGAAAAAAAGGATTGGATTCATGAAGAAAGCATTTGAATGCCGCATGTGCGGCGAGTGCTGCTATGGTGAAGGCGGTATTTTCGTGCTGGACCGGGAAAAGAAAAACATCGCCCGGTTTCTCAATATCAGCGTCACCGGATTTCTGAGAGAATTCTGCCGGGAACGAAACGGTCAAACCTATCTCAAAGCCGGACAAGATAATTTCTGCATTTTCTTTAACAGGGAAATCAAAGGTTGCGGAATCCACCCTGTCAAACCGGGCAGGTGTGAGCTTTGGCCGTATTTTCCCGCGAACCTAAACGACAGGGATACCTGGGAAATGGCAAAAACCGCCTGTCGAGGGATCAACAGGGAATGTTCCTTTGAAGATTTCAGGAGCCAATCTCCCATGAAAGCCAATTCCAGGGAAGAAACCGAAGGCAAATGACATTTTGGGCCGCTTCAATGAGGATCCTCAGGCAGATCACGGACATCATCTATCCCCCACGATGCAGAGTCTGCACCGCTTTCCTGTGGGAGGCGCCGCTGAAGGGCAGTGCCAATCCCCTTTCCATCTGCCCTGCCTGTCTCGATGGTTTTCATCCTCTCTCGTCTTCCCGGTGCTCCCGTTGCGGGGCCCCTTTCCCAAGTCCGATGCTGGAAGATCACCCCTGTGAAGATTGCCTGAGAACCCCTCCCTCCTATGATGCCGCCGGCGCCCCCTATCTCTATGAAGGGAGTCTCCTCGAAGCCGTTCATCATTTGAAATACCATGGAAAGACAAGCTTGGCCGGATCGCTGGGGCCTTTGCTGGCGCGGTTTACGAAGGACTGGCTGGGAGAGGCGCCATTGGGCTTTCTCGTCATCCCGGTTCCTCTTCATCCCGCGAAGCTGAGAGAACGGGGTTACAATCAGAGCCTGCTGCTGGCAAGATATGTGGCGGAAGGGCTGAAAACCGAAGTAGATTTTCTGTCTTTGACAAGAATCAGGAACACCACGCCCCAGACCGGACTCAGGAAGAAACAGAGGGAACAAAATGTAAAAAACGCCTTTGACCTGGAAACGGGAAATGGAATAAAGGGCCGAAATATCTTGCTGGTGGACGATGTTTCGACAACCGGCAATACCCTGAATGCCTGTTCCAAGACT
>JBBSAR010000298.1:0-5821 GCA_038252125.1 Desulfatiglandales bacterium | reverse complement strand
CCCTTGGGAATGCCGGTGGTCCCGGAGGTGTACAAAATGTACAGGGGATCCGTGGCCGCAACCGGAACGCAATCCGCGGGCGCCGCCTTCTTCATCTCCTCGTGCCAATCGTAGTCCATCCCCGCTGTCATGGAGGCGGTTTCCTGGGGCCTCTGCAGAATAATGCAGGCCTGGGGTTTAACTTCCGCAATTCCCAAGGCCTCATCGAGGAGCGGTTTGTATGGGATAACCCTTTTCACTTCTATTCCGCACGATGCGGAAACAATCACTTTCGGCTTTGCGTCATTGATCCGGATGGCGAGTTCCTTTGGCGCGAATCCACCGAAAACCACCGAATGGACTGCTCCAAGCCGGGCACAGGCCAGCATGGCGATGGCCGCCTCCGGCACCATGGGCATGTAGAGAAGGACGCGATCTCCCTTTTGAACGCCTTTTGATGAAAGGACCCCGGCGAACCGGGCAACCTCGTCTCGAAGTTGAAGGTAGGTGAATTTCTTTATGGTGTCGGTAACCGGGCTGTCATAGATCAGGGCGGTCTGATCCCCGATGCCGTTTTCCACATGCAGGTCGAGGGCATTGTAACAGGTATTGACCATGCCCCCTGTAAACCACCTGTAAAATGGCTTGTTGGTATCGTCTAAAACCTTGTCCCATTTTTTATACCAATGGCAATCCTCTGCCGGTACGCTCCAGAAGCCATCGGGATCTTCAATGGACTGCTTATATTGCGTAAGATATCCGTTGGTCATAGGCCCCTTCCTTTTGCATAGAGTTTTAAACAATAATTACTTTTTTTTCATCATCTCCTGGATTTCCGTCACGATCTCCGGGTTTGCAAGGGTGGTGACATCTCCCACATCCTTGTCGTTGGAGATGGAAGCAAGAACTCTTCGCATGATCTTTCCCGAACGGGTCTTGGGCATATCCTTCACCAGCCACACGCATCTCGGTTTTGCGATCTTTCCAATTTGCTCGCAAATCATATCGGAAATTTTTTTGGCTAATGCATCGGATGGTTCAATGCCGGGTTTCAAGGCGATATACAGATCCGGTTCCTTGCCCTTGATGTCGTGGGCCACGGGAACCACGGCCGCTTCCGCCACTTCAGAGCAAACCATTGCCGCGGATTCAATCTCTTTTGTGCCCAATCGATGACCGGACACATTGATCACGTCATCGATTCTTCCAAGGATTCGATAATACCCATCCTCCGCCTGGACGGCCGCGTCCCCGGTAAGATAAGGCCAGTCGCGCCAGTCTTTACTTTTGGGATCTTTGCAGTACCTCGCGTAATAGGTGCTTACAAACCTGTCCCGGTCCCCCCAGATGGTCTGAAAAGCGCCCGGCCAGGGATTCCGGATGCAGATATTTCCCGCTTTTCCGGAACCTGCTTCGAGGGTGTGCCCATCCTCATCGTAAATCACGGGATGAATGCCCGGCACGGCAGGGCCGGCGCTGCCCGGTTTCATGGGAGTTATGGCCGGCATGGTGCTGCACAAAAACCCGCCTGTTTCCGTCTGCCACCAGGTATCGACGATGATTGCCTCGCCCTTGCCCACCTCTTTGTGGTACCACTTCCATACTTCGGGTTCGATCGGTTCCCCGACGGTCGTCATGTGTTTGAAATGATATTTATATTTGGCTGGCTCATCAGGTCCCACTTTTCGAAGGGCCCGGATGGCGGTAGGCGCCGTATGGAAGATGTTGACATCCAGGTCCTGGGCAATTCGCCATGCCCTTCCGGCATCGGGATAGGTGGGAACGCCCTCGTAGATAATGGTGGAAGCCCCAAGGGAAAGGGGGCCGTAGACGATATAGGAATGACCCGTAATCCAGCCTATATCCGCCATACACCAGTATACATCCTCTGGGTGAATATCCAGGATATATTTAGAGGTTCCGGTTGCGTACGCCAGATACCCTCCCGTACTGTGCTGACACCCTTTTGGTTTTCCCGTTGTTCCGCTGGTATACATCAAAAACAACGGGTCCTCCGCCGGGATCGGCACCGGCGCCACCCTTGCGCCGTAATAGTCTTTCAGTAGGTCATTAACAAAATAGTCGCGGTTTTCAACCATTGGGGTCGGGCTTGAATTTTTTCCGGGATAGCGTTGCCATACCAGGACCTTGTCCACGGTCTGGCCGTCCGCTTCGGCCAGTTTCAGAGCGATATCGGCATTCTGTTTATGGTCCAGAAGCTTGCCGCCGCGATAATAGCCATCGATGGTGATCAGAACATTGCTCTGGGAATCAACAATTCTGTCGGCGCAGGCGCGGCCGCTGAATCCACCGAACACCTCCGAATGGATGATGCCCAGCCTGGCACAGGCCAGCATGGTAATGGGAAGCTCGGCGCACATGGGCATGTGAAGCGTTACCCTGTCGCCTTTTTTTAATCCTGCGAAGTCTCTGAGAATGGCGGCGAACTCATTTACCCGAACATAGAGTTCCTGGTAGGTGATGTGCTCGACTTTTTCGTTTTCCAGTTCCGGAACGAAGTGGATGGCAGTTTTGTTTTTGTGATTCTTGAGGTGTCGGTCAATGCAGTTGTAACTCGCGTTTATCTTGCCGCCTACAAACCATTTCCAACAAGGAGCATCACTGGTATCAAGGATGGTATGCCAGTATTCGTCCCATTCCAGAAGGTCTGCATATTCCTTATAACAGTTGGGGAAATTCTCCAGGCTGAATCTTTCATAAATGGTTTCGTCCGTCATGTTGGCCTGGGCGATGAATTTCGTTGAAGGATAATAATAACCCTCTTCCTGCCAGTGAACAGCAATCTGCGATTCAGAAGTTTCCACACTTTCTCTTTCCGCCATGCTTGCATCCTCCTTGTTCAAGTAAAACAGGTTTGGTTGCGAAAAGAAGCTGCTTTCAAATGGACCGATCACTTAAACCAACAGCTTTGATCCACAACATTTCTCAGAGACTTCTCTAGGCCGTTAACTTTTTAAATTGCTTCGCGACAATTTGTCAATGAAAAATTTGGATAAATATTAGATTGATCTTGTGAAAAAAATCTCATGAGGTCTTATCTTTATGGCACATTTTGCAATTTGAGGTATTCATAACATGCCGGAAAATGAAGGACATTCAGGGAATGAAAAAGGGTGACTTCCCAATGTATTATTAGGCAAAACAGCAGCATAGATTCTGACAGGTTTCAATTTTCTTTGCTTGGATTTTGGGCTTGAAATTACGAGGTGGGAATTTGTCATACAGGTTCCTCAAAGCGACAGCTCAGTACGACCATATCGTCCTCAAACACACTCCTGACTTTGTACGGAAGGGCCTTAAACAGCCGAACCATCCCCAGGTTGCCGGGCGAGGTGATAGCAAACAAACCGGAGATGCCGTTTTCGAGGGCGGCCTCGGCCAGTTTGCGCAGAAGGATTTTTCCAATCTTTTTGCCTTGATATTCCCTGCTCACCGAAAAAGCAACTTCCGCCGTGTTTTTTGAAGGAACCAGCAGGTACTCGCCAAGGCCGATGACCTTCCCGAACCCGACCTCCCCCACTACGGCCAGCATGGTCATGTCGTTGACATAATCAATCTGAAGCATGCCCGCAAGGTCGTCCTTGAAAAAGCTGTGCTTCTTGTGGAAAAACCTGGCGACCACATCATCATGGCTCAGGGAATAGAAATGTTCCTGGATTCGTCTTTCATCCACGGGTTTTGCGGGCCGAAAAACGACCTCTTCTCCGTCGATTTTCCGTATTTCCTCCAGCCTTGCGGGGTAAATCCCGTGAATGGACTCGGACAGTGTTCTGTCCTGGCCCAACAGTCCCATTTCTTTTGCCCGGAGAAACAGCTCCTCCCTGAAATCGGGGTGCGCGATGCTGATCATGGCCATTGCGCGTTCCTGGAAGCTTTTTCCGAAAAGGTTTACGACCCCGTATTCGGTCACCACATAATGGACATCTCCCCTCGGTACCACCACCGCTGTGTTTTCGAGCATGGGAACAATTCTGCTCTGCTTTCCTTTCGCGAAGGTCGAGGTCAGCAAAACGATCGATTTGCCTCCCGGAGAACGGGATGCGCCTCTCATGAAGTCCAGTATGCCGGTTACGCCGGAATAGTAATTGTGAGAAAGCGCATCCGCGGCCAGTTGTCCCGTAAGATCCATCGACATGCCCACATTGATGCATACCATTTTGTTGTGTCGCGCTATGATTCCGGGATCATTTACATAATCGGAAGGATAAAAATCGATGGATGGGTTGTCATGGATGTACTCGTAAAGCAACGGACTGCCAATTGCGCTGCTTGCAACCAGTTTACCTTCGTTAAACCCTTTTTTCCTGTTCGTGATAGCGCCCCGTGCTACGAGATGCATGACATCGTCCGTGATATACTGGCTGTGAACACCCAGATCATTCTTATTGGAGAGGGCCAGCAGGGTGGCCTGGGAAGTCACACCCGGTCCAATCTGTATGGTTGAACCATCATCGATCAATCGGGCCACAAGCTGTCCGATGGCATTGGCCGTTTCCAACTCCGGCATTTGGGTGATAGTCAGAAGCTCCTCATCATGTTCGACAATCACATCCACGTCGTCTACATGGATAAAACTCTGGCCCAGGACGCGCGGCATTCTGGCATTGACCTGGGCAATGACCATATCCGCGGACAGGGCGGCGGCCTGTGTGATATCCACGGAAACGCCCAAGCTCATCCAACCGAAGTCATCCGGAACGGACGCCTGGATCAGGGCCACGTGAATAGGCAACTGCCTGCTCTTAAAAAGACGGGGGATTTCGGAAAGGTTGATGGGCGTGATAAACCGCATATTCTGGCGGATACCGCTTGTTCTCGCGGAACCAAGGTAAAAGGACCGGATATTCATGGCCTTGGACATAGTCTTATCCGCGATGAGACTCAAGGGGGTACTCTCCAGCGCCATCAATCGGACAATCTCGATATCGGAAAACAAATTGGAGGTTTCCGAGAGGGCTTTGACGAGGTGCTGCGGTTCGCCGCAAGTAGAGCCGATAAAAACCCGCTGGCCTCCCCTGATGATCTTCATCGCGTCGAAAGCGCTTTTTTTCTTCTCTACATATTGATCGGCCCAGTGAGTTCTTTTCGCCATGTTTTCACCTGTATTTTGATGGGCTATTCGGGTTTCAGCTCAGGGCTTAAACAGGTCGGCAAGTGGCCTGCACGAGTGCATTGTGTATGATTCGGGTGAGCGTGAGGACCGTATGCCGAAAACTACGATCAGGTTCATGTTTATCAGAAAAAGAAGAAAAGTTGTACTTTTTTATTCTTCTATGATATTTCTTCTCGTCAAATGGGAGAATAGGATCAATAAGGGGAGTCGGGCGCCTTAAGACAAAATCACATTAAATAGTAATAAGTTATGAGCCATTTCGGATAATTACATGAAAGATGAACTGAACGACCAAGTGGATTTGCTGCTTTCAGAAGGCAAGGATAGATTTCAGATCTGGAAACGGCTTAAGGACAATGAAAATAGATTCAAACTGCGGAGTTTTTTGAATAGTAAGGCGCTTTTGAAGGATAAGGATGCACACAAGTACCTGAACATTTTATTGGCTCTGATCATTTTGTTCGTCACGACCAGTAAGATCCTGGGGGTGGTTCTTTATGCAAAGGGCCTCTATATGCTTCTTCTCCTCGTTGTTCCCATGATCAATATGTACATTCTCAAAGAGGTCCTCTATTTTCGACGCAACGGCTATCTGTTTCTTTGCATACTGTCCGTCCTGTCTTTCATCAATCAGGAGAATCGTCATTTTCCCGAATTTCTTTTTGTTCTTGCTATGATCGCAATTTCCGCGTTTCTCTATCTCAAACT
>JBBSAR010000297.1:0-5822 GCA_038252125.1 Desulfatiglandales bacterium | reverse complement strand
TTTGAACCACTCCTGGCATCGTCACAACAAGGATGAGATGATGGAGATGGGCGGTGAAGGAAAGATAAAGAAAATTCTCGCCTGGACGGCTCTTTGCATTCTGGCGGCCGGAGTCGTCATACACTTTTTCCTGAAACTGGCCTGAACAACCGGGGGCTGCGGTCCACGCGGTTTTTACTAACCCCCTAACGTATCTTATTCAAAAACAATGGTACGAATGCCTATGAGGTTTTTGACCAAATAGTAGGTCGCCATGAAGGGTATTTTATAAAGAGAGATGAACGCCATGGAAAAGAAGCTTCTGATTTTTATCAAATGGGTGGCCATCCCGATATTGTTGCTATGGGGATGCACGCCACAACCGATGAACGGTTCCACGGGCAGATGGGGTTCCATGATGGGATACAGTGCTTATGGAGGAATGTCTGTGTGGTTGATCTTGGTTATTATTGTGGGCATTGTCGCCTATTTTGTTTACCAACGGAACAAAAGACCGGAAAATCCGCATGGATCGGCAAGGGAGAATCCGATGGATATCCTGAAAAGACGGTATGCCGAAGGAGAGATAACAAAGGAGGAATTCGAGAGGATCAAAAAGGATATTGAAGGGTAGGGCCGGTCGGGTCAATCAGAAAAGAGACCTGTTCAACCGTTCAATCGAAATCCGTATCGACCCGCTCCGTGCGCGCACTATTCGAACCTGATTCTGATCTTTTAGGTTTCACAAGAATTCGTCAAATCTATGGGAGGTGACCTATGAAATACTTCGTGACTATTTTCATTGTTCTGGCCGTTTTGGCTGCGGGAGCGCTCTTTTATGCATGGTCCGGGGTGTATAACATTGCCGCGACCGAGCCCCACTGGGCCATGACGGCATCGTTTATTGAAATGCTGCGGAATCGTTCCATTAAGGTGCACAGCAAGGGGATTCTGGCACCGGATTTGGATGAACCGAAACTCAAGCAAACTGCATTTCCCCATTATCACGATATGTGTCGGTTCTGCCATGGGGCGCCGGGATACAAGTCGGACGATTTTTCTTGGGGGCTCTATCCGGTCCCTCCAAAAATGACATCCGGATACATCCAGAGAGAATTCAGTGAGGCCGAGATCTATTGGATTGTGAAACACGGCATCAAAATGACGGGCATGCCCGCCTTCGGCAATACCCATACGGAAAGGCAGCTGTGGGGGCTTGTCGCCCTGGCGGAAGAAATGCCGCTTATGAGTGCCGAGCAGTACGGGAAGATGGTCAAAACGATGAACTCGGGAGAAAAGGATCACGGTCACGACAACGGGGAATCCTCAGACCATGACCAGACGAGGGAAGAACATCGCTGAATATAAAGATGGATAGCATGCCCTGAGAGAGGGTTCAAAACCATACCAGTGGAACAACCAGCCCGATAGCGGTGAATCCGAACTGCGAGACAAACTGAATTCAAACGGGAATGGACAAGTCAAACTATAAATTTCCACGCTATGAAGGATCAAGAAAGGAGGTAGAACATGTACAAGTTTATAATAATGGGCTTAGGGAGTATTCTGCTGGCCGCTCTGGCGACAATAGCGGGGGCCGCTGACTGGAAGCATCCGGTCATCAAAGATTCCGGTCCGGTGATCGACCTGCCCAAGGCAGCGGTGCAGCCGGTTGCGAGCATTGACTACAGGATCATCTTTGACATCACGGGCTGGCCCGAGATGAAGGGCAAGCAGGTCCCAGGGTTGTTCAAAGTGGCCCGGCTTATCAATGCCTTCGCCATCGGCGGTCTGAGTCCGGACAGGTTGGACCTGGCGTTGGTGCTGCACGGTGCGGCTACCGAGTGCGTGCTGCAAGCTCAAGCCTTCCGGGCCAAGCACGGCTTTGACAATCCCAATCTTAAGCTTATCAGCGAGCTGAATAAGTTGGGCGTGACGCTCTATGTCTGCGGGCAGGGCCTGGCGGAGCACAACATTTCGCATAAAGACGTGAACCAGGCTGTCAGCATCGCTCTTTCCGCGCTGATCGTGGTGCCGACCTTCCAGCTTCGGGGTTATGCCTTCATGCCGTTTTATTGAGGGCCTTTGTAGATCCAAAGACACGGTCCGAAATCCGGGCTGGTTGATAAAGGGAGGAATGAAAATGTCAATAAAACTTATCCGGATCTTTGCTGTTGCCTTTGTGGTTTTGGTTCTGATCCCGGTTAAGCCGGCAACCGCGGCCAAAATCAATCCGCCGTGGATCGACGCACCGGGCAACGGTAAAAAATTTCATCTGGACTGTGTGAATGATATCGCCGATCTGCACGGGGATATCGTGGAGCCGCAGTTGGTGGTCTTCTTCGCCGGCAATCAGTTTATGGTTACCCATGATCTGATGGAGGCTTTTCAGAAAAAATACCCCCGGTACAAGCGCATCTACTGGCAGACCCTTCCGCCGGGCATCCAGGTCGATCAGATCGTGCAGGGGGCACTTGTCATGGGCGCCTTGCGCATCACCCATAAGCCCGACGTCTATACTCGCAGCCACGCGTGGATCATCAAAATGAACAAGGAAAAGGGCTGGTTCGACCGAACTGTTGATTATGCTCGAAATCGACTGGCCATCATGGTGCGCAAGGGCAACCCCAAGGATATCATAGGGCTCAAAGATCTGGGCAGGGAGAAGCTTAGAGTCGCCATGCCCAATCCTGAGTGGGAAGGCATCGGCAATGTCATCATCAGGGCCTGCAAAAAGGTCGGAGGCGAGGCATTGGCCGACCAAGTCATGCAAATCAAGAAAAAGAGCAAGGCCACTTTCCTGACCCGCATGCACCACCGTCAGACGCCCATGCGCATCATGGAAGGGAAGTCGGATTGCGGTCCCACGTGGTACACCGAGCCCTTGTTTCAGCAAAAGATCGGGAACCCCATCGACATGGTGGAGATACCCGATGAAATCAACGAATACGTGACCTATACCGCAGCCAAGATGAAGAACGCGCCACATGCCCGGGCGGCCCAGGATTTCCTGGATTTTTTGGCGAGCGAGGATGGGCAGGGGATTTACAGGGAATACGGATTTTTGCCGCCTGAAAAGTAGCCAAATAGGGATCTGGAAAACAGTATTGTTTGGTTATCACCTGAAATGATGCAAATTCGATCTTGAGAATGTTGGGAGGTAATTTTGATGGAAGAAGACAGAAGATGTTTATTATTGTTCGTGACGGGATTCCTGGTGTCTCTTTTCACCGTTGTTCCATCCTCCATACCTGCTTGGACCCTTTCACCGGTTTTTGCGGCTGAATCGGATGGGGCGCGCGAGTATGGTCCCCCGTCGGTTGGCCAAGCGCCTTCTCAGCGCAAGAATGCCGTGATGCTTGGCTATGCAATTATGACCGAGACTCAACAAAGGGCTTCAACCTACACCGGCAACGGGCTGAACTGTACCAATTGCCATTTCAATGGAGGGCTCACAAGCAGTGGCAAATCGGGAGGAATTTCCCTGGTAGGAGTGTCTACCAAGTACCCGAAGTTTAGGGAAAAGGCGGGGGGAATTGTGGATCTCGCTTCACGCATAAACGGCTGCTTTCAGCGAAGCATGAACGGAAAGCCGCTGCCGCTCGACAGCAAAGAAATGCTTTCCCTTCTTACCTATTTTCAGTGGATTTCAAAAGATCTCCCCGTCTATGGGGATATTCCCTGGTTGGGATTAAAAAAGCTGCAAAACAGTTATCAACCGGATGCCGGTCACGGTGCTGCGCTTTTTGTCAAAAATTGCGCCGCCTGCCACGGGAGCGACGGTCAGGGGACTTCCGAGGCGCCGCCACTGTGGGGCGATCGATCATTCAACGATGGGGCCGGAATGTCTAAAACGGAAACCATGGCCTCTTTTGTGCATTCAAATATGTCGTACAATAATCCTGATCTCAGTATCGAGCAGGCACTTGACGTCGCGGCTTACGTGACGAATCGGCCCAGACCTCATTATACCAATAAAACACAATCCGGCATGACTTTCTCACCGCCCGGTTTGCTGCACGCCGCTTTTGAGCCGCTTCCCGACCAGCCGCCCATTCCTCATGACAACCCGATGTCGGTGGCCAAGATCGATCTGGGAAGGCAGCTTTACTGGGATGCTCGTCTCTCTATCAACGGGACGGTGTCGTGCAACACCTGTCACGACCTGTTGTACGGCGGCAGCGAACATCTTCCGATCCCACGGGGGGTTTATGGTAAAATAGATGGTTCGCGCAATGACCCTACGGTTTGGAATGCGGCATTTAAAACGACGCAGTTCTGGGATGGCCGTGCGCCGAGCCTGGAGGAACAGGCCAAGGGACCGCTGTTTAATCCGGTGGAAATGGGCAACAACGAGGACACCCTGATTGGCAGGGTGAAGGACATTCCAGGTTATGCCGCCTCGTTTCGGGAAGTATTCGGCGCCGAAGATGGGTCGGAAGCGGTGACCACCGAAAACATCGTAAAGGCGATTGCAGCTTTTGAGCGAACTTTGATTACGTTGAACGGCCCTTTGGACCGCTTTCTTAAAGGCGAAAAAGGGGGGGTATCTTCTCAGGCGCAACATGGAATGAACACCGTGAAGACGATAGGGTGCATGGAATGTCATCGGGGGCCGAATTTCAGCGGCCTTTTGCAACCCATGGGGGAAGGATTTTTCAGAACATTCCCGATTTATAGAAATAATGAATATGTGGAAGAATTCAATCTGCTCGAAGATCCGGGTCGCCACAAAGTGACCAAGAAAGAAGAAGACAAACATCTTTGGATTGTACAAACGTGGCGCAATATCGAATTAACCGCTCCTTATTTCAATAACGGTTCTGTAGGAGATCTGGGCATGGCGGTCAAAGTAATGGCAAAAACACAACTTAATAGGGACCTGACAACTCAAGAGGTCAACGAGATTCTGGCGTTTTTAAGTACGTTGACCGGAGAATTTCCGGACTTGAAATTCGTACGTCTTCCCCCCACAAGAGGCAGGAGCCAGCTGATGAATTACGATTAACTTCCGGGATGACCAAGACTCCCCGGATCTTCCGGCCGATGAAGGGGTTATGGCGCATTTGGCGCGAGGACCGTACATCGTCTTCTTCAAACCGATCATGGAGGAGGAGACCTGGAGACCCATGATCCGCTGATTGATTCAGCTTTTATACCGCACTGTGTGAATCAATTTGCACCTGCCGGTGCATTTCATCATTGGAAGTCCATTGGGGAGCATTCGCGATTTCTGACGGAGACCGGGTTTGGAAGCACGTTGTGCGAATAAATTCGCACCTACCAGCGCAATTCATCATCGAAAAGCCCCTGTAGGTGCGGCTTCAGCCGCATTTAAGAGAGGGGAATCATGAAAAAAATAGGCATCCTTCAAAAAGGCTGGAAAGTAGTTTACACTTTTCCATGCTTGAAAAAGATCCGAGGTATCAGGTGTCAGGAAAATGCTCATTGTAAGGACTGCCTGAACACTGAAACCTGAAACCTGGAAACCAGCTTCTCAGGAAAAAGTGTAAACAACTTATGAAGGATACCAAAGACTTACATAATTTTTTCCTTCATTGGAACTCTCACTTTTTGACGCTACCGAATTTGGTCTTAACTAATTGATAATGCACGGCTAATAGCTAACGGCTAACCGCTGATTGCATTTTTTAGGTTATAGCAGGCTAAACTTCAGGCACGTTAGATCACTATAGGCATTTTAAGTACTATGATTTCTATCCTTCTTGCAAATGCCCCATATTCCTTACATGACCGGTATGGCAAATTGGCTCCGGTGGGGGCTACGCTGCCACACCTGGGGCTGCTCATGTTGGGAGCAGTCCTCCGTGGAGCGGACCACG
>JBBSAR010000296.1:0-5822 GCA_038252125.1 Desulfatiglandales bacterium | reverse complement strand
CGTTTTTTTCTCAAGGGATAATGCTTTGAGAAGATTTGCAGAAACAGCTCAATAAATGGATATCTCCTCAAAAATTCTTGAGGCACAATATCCTTATCCTTAGCAAGGTCAATTATCCAGCATCGCCAAATGGTTTCAGCAAGCTCCGGAGTGGCCGGAATGCGTTGTAATACAGTCATCGAAGGCCGTGCAAGCTTGGTATTGTATTAATTTAGGCTGCTGGTCACTGCCGGATGAACCATAAAGAGTCGAGACTGCTTCTAAGTCAACTTGAAGTCAGCTTATTTAACAAGTGGCCAGATTGAGAAAGTATAACCGGCAATATATTGCCGATAAATTGGATAATACGTCAATAAAAAGCAATAAATTACCATTTACATCATTGTGGTTGACTTGTCATTTAATTAGTAATATTTTGCTTATTAACACTCTTATTGGAGATTAATCAGCAAAAAATGTCTTATAATATCGATTTTTCAGTAGCAACGAGTAATCAGATCGAAACCGCCCTCTGCAAGCGCTTGGAAAGCATACGGCTTTCCCGTAACATAACCCAAGCACAACTCGCTGAAGAGGCAGGCGTCTCGCCGAGAACCATCGGTAGGCTTGAAAAGGGCCAAGGCGTTTCCATGGATACTTTCATTCGAATTATGATGGCGCTTAGCATACACCAAAACCTTGAAGCCCTGCTGCCGGATCCGAGTGTGAGACCAATCGAACGGATTGGCATGAGCGCCGGAGAGCGTCAACGCGCACGTCCTAATAAAACTATTGATGAACTTCCAAATTGGTCCTGGGGTGACGGGGAGGACGCTGATGAATAATGATGCACGCGTCGTTCTCTGGGGTAGTGTAATCGGCGCCGTCACTTGGCTTGAAGACAGGGAGATTGGGCTCTTCCAATACGCGCCTGACTTCCTTCGAAGCGGTATACAGTTGGCGCCAATCATGATGCCGCTGAGCGAGTTCCCCTATGAGTTCCCGGCGCTTGCACGGAACACCTTCAAAGGATTGCCTGGATTGGTTGCAGACTCACTTCCAGACAAATACGGCAATGCGATTATTGACGCCTGGCTTGCTTCACAGGGACGAACCGCGGCGAGTTTCCATCCAGTGGAACGCCTCTGCTATGTCGGCAGTCGCGGCATGGGGGCTCTCGAATATCAACCCGCAACACTAGGACCGCCAACCAGCAAGCGAGCAGTTGAAGTCGCAAGTCTCGTCCACCTGGCAAACCAGATCCTTGATGAACGTGCTAAATTCGGTGGCGTTTTCTCCGGTGACGACGACCGAGAAGCAATCAATGATATTCTCCGCGTCGGAACTTCAGCCGGTGGAGCCAGGGCTAAAGCGATTCTCGCTTGGAATAAGGAAACCAACGAATTCAGGTCAGGCCAAGTTGAGGCTGGAACGGGCTTTGAGTATTGGATAATGAAATTTGATGGAATCACCAGCAGCAGCGATACAGAAGTCGCCACTCCGAAGGGCTATGGTAAAATCGAGTATGCCTATCACCTAATGGCCGTCGAAGCCGGTATCGAGATGACGGCATGCCGCCTTCATCATGAAGGTGGCCGTAGCCATTTCATGACGAAAAGATTTGACAGGTCTGCGAACGGCAGGAAATTGCACATGCAGTCCTTGGGTGCTATTGCTCATTATGACTACAAGCAACCTGCGAGCTATTCGTACGAGCAGGCGATCCAAGTCATTCGGAGGATGGGACTTTCTCGAAAGGACATGGATCAGCAGGTGCTGCGCGCCATTTTTAATGTGGTCGGACGGAATTGTGATGATCACGTCAAGAACATAACTTTCATTATGAATCGATGGGGTGAATGGCGCCTGTCGCCGGCCTTCGATATTTCCTACGCGTGGAATCCCAGTGGCGAGTGGACGAGTCAGCACCAAATGAGCGTTAATGGTAAGCGAGATAGGTTTGAACATGAGGACTTGCTCGCCCTCGCCAGAGCGGCTGATATAAAAAGGGCACCCGCGGAACAGATGATTCAACGCGTCCTTAAAGCCGTGCGCCGTTGGCCCGACTTCGCCGGAAAAGCCGGAGTCAACGATGAACAGGTTAAGAAAATACAAGATAGTCACCGCACAAGCTTATGATCCGCTTTGCGGGACTACCACAGCATAGGAAGTGCGACTCCCTTAGCTATTGGAAGGACCTGGAGGGCAACGGCAAGTTCGAGGCCTGTGCCGCCGCCTGTGCCCTGGTCGCTTCGGCCGCCGCCGTTAGAATTCTGACCCGTTTATGCTCATCCATTACCTGCATGTTGATCCGCTCTTATAGAAACGGGGGTAGCAGTTATCGAAGTCGTTGTTGTGTTTCCAGACCCGGCACGAAGGGAATCAGTGGTTGGAGACCCATTACCGATAGTCGCTTCAATACCGACCGGTCAGTTTTAAAAATAGCCACCGCCCATTTTGCTGTCAAGCCTTTTTGCCTACTGATCCCGGCTACGCAAATCGCGGTATTTCCCGTAAATACACAGTGCGGCCATGGTTCCCACGGATTCGATGAGTTCCGGGATGGATATGCGCTGATTGAATCCTCCGAGGTGAGGGCCGGTAAAAAGAATGATATCCTCCCCTCCCCTTTTCCGTCGGCGTGCTTCTTCCTTTGAAAATCCTCTTTGCTCCAGAAAAAGGAAGAACATTTCATCGGTCATGGCCTGCTGGTCGGCAACCCGGAGGATTTCTTCCATAAACCTGTCCACCCCCATTTCCTCCACCATTCTATTGGAAAGGCCTTCCATATCAAGAGGGGCGCTCCCGGTGAATTTTCTTCCCACGAACCCCAGGTAGTAGTGCGAAAAAACACCATCAAGAAGTTCCGTAAGAAACGGTTTGTCGAAACACTCCCTTGCATCCACGGGGTTTCCATCCCCGTCAAAGCCGATCTTGTTCGAATCCTTATTGCGAAAGTAACTCCCAATCACCAGAAAAAGACTCAGGAGTTGGGTTCCCATGTGGGGATACAGCATCCGGCTTTCGCCTTTGAAAGATTCGAAATGTTCGAAATCCCTGATTCCGGAGACCCCGAAATTGGGATGAAGGCACGATTCCAGCCACCGGTCGAGCCTTCCCGCCCGTTGCCACTCATAAAGTCCGTGGTCGCCCCTTCGAAATGCCTGCACCCGGTTGTGAAAAAGAGGAATAGGCGCCGTATGAAGAATCCCCAAGGACGAAAGCCGCCCGAAAAGAAAAGCGTTTCGAAAAAGTACTTCCTTGAACCGATCGGAATCGAGCCTCTTTTCAGGGTTCGATTCATTGGGATAAAGGAAATAGTCCTGTCCGGTCAGAAAGGCGATGGCATGCCGGTCCGGATGAAGCGCCCCATTTTCAGGAATAGGCACGGGCAGATCCTCTAATCGAAAAAGAGAGCTGTTTTGAACCTTCAGGGGTTGGGGAACATGGAATTTTACCGGAAAGGAATAGTCGCCATTTCGCATATGGTCCAGCCAGTCGGTTTCCGCACGCAAGGATTGGGGGGAATGCTGCGCTCCGGCAAGTTTGACCACAAGAACCCGGCTCCCATTGCCGGCAACGCCCACCAGACTTCTTCCCACGAAAAATGGTGTATCGTGAAGGGCCACACCGGTCTCTTCAAGAAGATTCCGCCAGCCCACAACAGGAATGTTCTTGCCGTGGCCGTTTTTTATTACAGGGCCTTCAATGGTAAAGGGAAGAGATCCCAGGGCCTTGGCGACGGCCCGGTGGGTTCGTCCTTTCGCCGTTTGAAGGAGGCCCATGACGGCGATCCGTGCCTCCAGGGCCACTGGGGCGTTTCGGGAATAAACGGCAAGTCTGCAGAGGGTATTGGCTGTTTCTTTATGAAGAAAATATGCCTGGGTCTGTCGGTACACAATCGCATTGGTAAACAGACCCTTAAGGATGGAAACGGTTTCCAGGTTGAATGCCGCGGGGTTTGTCTCCGCCATGGCGCACAATTGACCGACGGCCAGAAATTTTGCCATAAAGTCGTAGGATTCGCCACTTAAAACGTCTTCGGCCGATGCTAATTCTTTCTTGAAGTCAATGTTTCTCATGGATGTCGAAGTCGCATCTGAACAGGCTTTTGGCTCAAACACAACCATTTTAAAAGATCTGCGTCACCATCCGGCCAAGCAGTTTCTGGAACTCCAGGATGGTTTCGTGAAATGTTTCTTCCGTCTTCCACCAGTTATCGGGCTTGAAATCGGTGTAGGTGGATGGCGCCATCATGATATTCACCCTGTCATTTTCGAAAGCACGGTGAAAAATGGACCAGATACGCCTGGATTTCCAGGGAGGAGCAACCAGGATAACGTCACTTTTCCCTGAATCAAGGACCAATCCGTGAACTTCTTCGGCTTCCCCCTGGATGGTTTCTGAAGACTGCTTTCCAAGGATGCAGGCGGAGGCCGGCACCCCTAAGGTCTTCAGAATGCTGAAAAGAAGCTCCCCTGAGGTGGGGTAGCGTCCCCCCTGTTCATTCACCAGCATGAGCGCGGTAGAGGGAGGTGTTTCAGCAATCAAGATATCTTTTGCCATTTTCTTTTTGTACAAATCCGCCGCCATTAGTCCCACTGCAAAAGGCTCTCCGGATGTGCATACGATGAGATCGGCCCTCTTCACCGGATGTTCCATGACGAGAAGGCTTCCGAACCAGGTTAGGATCGGAGCACGGGAATAGGAAAAGAGCGCATACCCGATGAGGAGGACAAAAAAGATCCATTTCAAAAATCCGCGGCTGCTTTTTCCCCCTGAGTCGGGTTCGATGGGCTGGTTGTTAACCAGAAAAGCGCGTTGTTCGTTCACTTCCATGGCCGCGGGTTCCGTTTCAAAAGCACGCGGATTCAGGCCCTCCCATTGGGAGGACGGTCCCCCGAAACTTGACGTCTCTTCTTCCTGTCCCTTTTTCGTAATAGATCGCAGTTTTTTCACGCACCCTCCAAGATTCTTATTCTATTGGGCTCTTGCTCGAAAGATCAGCCTCACCCTTCAGAAACGCTTCGATATGTTTGAATGCCCCGGGATCCTGCAAAAAAAAGAGGTGACCTCCTTCAAACAGTTCAAAGTCTGCATGGGGAATCTGCCTGTGCAACCATCCCAGGCTTTTTACCGGGCAGTTGGCGTCATAGAGGCCGCCACAAATGAACACCGGCATGGTAAGACCCGACAGTCGGGAGCACGTGTCATGATTTTTCCGGGCCTTCAGCTGACGCCGTTCGCCTATTTTTCGTCCTTTCTCGTTTGCGCCGATGCTGAAATTTTGAACCATCTGTTCCAACAATTGCCGATACTGTGCCGCGTGCGCCTTTTGCCATTCCGCATTTCGCCGTGCATCCATGATCTCGATTAATCGAACGGCTTTTTCCCGCGGAGTCAGATCGATGAATTCATGCAGGGGATAGGAGCCCCCCTCCACACCTCCGCAGCTGGAGCAGGCCAAGACCAGACATTCAACACGTCGCGGATACCGTATGGCAAACTCCTGGGCGACCATGCCTCCAAAGGAGATTCCCATTACGCGACAACCATCCCATTCTAACGCATCCAGCAAACCTGCTGCATCCATGGCATAATCCGCCATGGAATAGGGGATGTCCGGTTTGTCGGTTTGGCCAAGGCCCCGCTGGTCATAGGCAAGAATTTCAAAATGAGCAGCCAGCGGAGAGTCGAATATACTCGGCCTCCGTCGCAGATCGCCCCAGGTACCGCTGATTACAATCAAACGGGGTCCTTTTCCCTGAATTCGGTAATAGATCCGTATGTCGCGAACGGAGATAAACGACATAGTCATTGTTCCTCGTTTTAAAACTTCCCGG
>JBBSAR010000295.1:0-5850 GCA_038252125.1 Desulfatiglandales bacterium | reverse complement strand
CCCCGATAACCCAGAGAACCATTGCTGTTCCGGTCAGCTGAAACCAGGCTGCTCGATAGTCGATAAAGGCATTGATCAGAGAATACGCGGCGAGCAAAATCAGCGGTATCAAGGCGGAGACCAAGACCTTAAGGACTGAGAGGAAAAACGGATAGATAGCCCGCGGGATTTTCGGCCGTAGCGGCTGCACCTTTTTTTCAATCTGTGCAAGAATCCGCTTTCTTCCCAGCAGGCTGTAAATTACGGCTGCCAAAAAGATAAATAGGATACAGGACCCCGCTACCCCGAGTACGCGGCTTTGTTCCTTAACCTGCCTGACAAACTCAGGAACCCTCCTCGGCAAGTTGACTGCCCATGTATAAAGATATTCGATCGTATCCCAACTCCAGCCGATAGGCGTCCTTTCGAAAAGCGAGTTGGCCCGGTTTGCGATCTCCGTTTTAACATCCGAGGCTCTTTCGGCGATGATAGTGCTCACATCTTCGGGAAGGGCAAGCGTTGGTTGTTTTTGGCTTTCAGGAGCGGTCTGCTGGGTGGCAGCATACGAAAGAGGCATCCAAAACAGTAAAGCAATACAAAAGAGGATGACATAGCGTGGTTGTTTGGTAGCCATGCTGATTTCCTATGTGCAAGGATTTGATGTCTGTTTACTTGTAAAGCTGGGCCACCTTCATGGTTGCTATGGAGATACAGTCGAGGGAAAAATCGATGATGCTTTTGAGTAAATTGTTCAGTTGATCATACTCGCCTTGTAACGCATCCGCATCCAAGGGGGTAGTTTCCAGGTCGTCGGAAAAGAAAACGGACGCGGAATTGCGTTCGTGCCCCATCTCAAGGAACAGAAGTGGGCCAAAAAAATCATCCGGATGCAAGCTGATGAGGGGAATATTTTGATCTTTCATCTCCTTGACAATCGTAACACTTCCTTTCAGGATAAGAAAAGGATCTTCTATCTTTCTCCCTTTTCCGGGCTGTTTATTTTGACTGTTAGAAGCTCTTTCTTTCGCGTTGATCTCTGAATAAATTTCAGAAAGCCTTTCGGTTATTTTCCTGAAGCGGTTGTCAAGACTTAGGAGCACACTCTTGAATTCTTTGGAAAGGCTTGAATATTCCGCATAAATGGGCGCGGGATCTATCACTCCCAGACGTATGGTTTCGGTTGCGGTGAATGTGGCAATTCGACGACGGTCCCTCGTCATCATGGATGATATATTGCCGATAAATGCGCCTTCACCCACCTTCAAAATCTTCGTGGGCCCGGCAATGGTTTTCTTTGACATCTCCGCCGTCCCATGGAGGACCATCCAGATCCAGTTGCCGAATTCTCCTTCTTCAATGATGGTTGTTCCTTTGGAAAACTCTTCTTCCGCCGCCATATAAGCATAATGGCGAATAGGTTTCTTAACTAACGGAAGTTTTAAGGGATTGTCCATTCGGCCGGGGCGGTCTTTTTCCATCCATCCCGGTACCAGTCGTTTAATGAGGCCTTCATCCAGCATGCGAAGGCCCTCGAGGACAATTTCCATTTGGCTCCCTCGAATGGTTCTTTCCTCGGCGGTCTTTTCCCGGCTGAATTCGAATTGGCCTGTTGTCCAGCCAAACAGGGCATAGAGTGCATCGAGGCCGCTTACAGAACCATAAACCGCATGTATTGGATTTCCCGCCAAAAAAGTGATGGTAGCCGGACCCCACGCATGGGAATTGGTCAACCTCAGAACCCCCGAACTGCTGTTTGTCGCAAGCAACTGCAGCAACTCGGGGATGCCGAGGAAATGAAGGTTGCCGGAAAGAACCACATTCTTACTCATCTTAAATCTCTATTCGAATTCATTCGGTTTTGTCCATTATAATTAATCCGACATGCCAAAAAATTGCCGGCAGGGTTTCCGCCAACGATAGGAAAACAATTGACATGACTGCTTTGAGAAATTAATCTTGAAAACAATGTTTTCAAACCGCGCCGCGAATGTTGAAGGGGTATAAGGGCATGCCTGTTTTGGAATCCGAAAACGGGGGAAAGAACACCGCACCCGGGCAACCGGGAGAGGCGTGTGCCGGCTCGGACATAGAAAATGCCTTGAACTTTCTTGATTCCGAGGAGTATCAAGAGGTTAAACGACCCATCCCCCACACAATAGATGAGCCTAAAAAGCCGTGTGTAGGCAAAGTGCATCACGATATTTCAAAACCCTTAATCGCTGAAATTGACTCCATTAAAGTTCCCAAACAAGATAATTCAGCCATCAAAACGGCGCAGTACGGGAAGGCGCCCCCTCCTCCCCGAATTGAGACAACACCTCCAAAAAATACATCGGGACCCCTGAACGGGTCAAAGGGTAAGTCACCCGGAAAAACATGGTTTGTTTGCCTCGGCACGGCAGCCTTGATATTTTTCGCAATCCTTGTTCTTTATAAAATGGGATACCTGTTTCAAGGCCCATAAACCCTCTATCAGTCCATTCCAGTCAACAGATCCCTGTTGTCCAGCATCAATATCCATCCTTCGATTTCCCCGTTTACCCTGAGAAGTGAAACAGTCATTTGAACGAGACTCTTATTGACGAAGACAGCGAAGGCTTTCCTTCTTAATTGTGTGTTTTTCGCTACCGCTTTCAAACCCTTCAATATTTTGTTTATTTCATCCGATGGAAAAACCGTGGTTATACGTCGCGCCAGCATATTTGAGAGTGGTTGATTCAGAATTTCCAAGGCCAGTGAGTTCGCAAGGACAATCCTGGCGTCTCTTTCTATTACGATGATTCCAACGCCTGCACTTTCTACAAGCCCCTGCTGGAAGCTCAAGGCTTCAAGCAAATCCACCGTTGCCTGCCGTCGGAATGCTTTTTCAAAATCGAACAGGTCCTTATCCGCCGATGCGAGAAAGGGAGCGCCTTCTACCAATTCCATGAATTTGTCCACATATTCGGCCATTTTCTCCATGGGCCTTTTCTGGAAATAATAGTCCGCACCCACCTCTCTTTCTATTTCCCACAATTCCATGAAGGCATCCGACATGCCAATGATTGAAAAATCGGCATCCGGATACTTTTCACGAATAAAATGAATAAATTGACCGCCATCCATTTTGGGCATGAGAATATTTACAAAAACATAATCCACCATTGTGTTTTCCAGTGTTGATATCGCCTGTTTGCCGTCATAGGCCTGGAAAACATTGTACCCTCTCCCCTCGAGCAAATCTCCAAGAAATTTCACAAAAAAGAAATCGTTATCAACAATTAAGGCAGCTTCCGGCATACAGGACCTCGGTATATTTGAAACGCACTGGCTGCCACAAATTTCCGTGGCATTTCACCTCTATTTAACTGATGCAAACTCGCCGTACCTCACTGATATCCGTTAACCCTGAAAAAACCTTCTGAATGCCGTCCTGCTTCAGGGTAGTCATCCCTTCCGCCAAAGCCCGGGCAAAAAGAGTTTCCGAATTTGCTCGCTCTTTTATCAATTGCTTTATTCGAGGAGTGCCTTCCATAAGTTCATGGACTGCCATTCGTCCCTTGTAGCCGGTTTTTAAGCATTCTTCGCATCCCACAGGCGCATAGAGCATGAGCTTTTCAGAATATTGAATCCCCAAACGCTGGAAGTGTTCAATCCCATAATCGGTTGCAATTTCGTTGAATTCTTCCTGTGAGGGATGATACGCCTTCCGACAAACGGTACACAGCTTTCTGATCAGTCGCTGAGCCAAAACGCATAGAAAGGCGTCCGAGAAGTTAAGGGTATTTAAACCCATATCCAACAATCGGGTTACCGTCTCGGGCGCGCTGTTGGTATGCAAAGTTGAAAACACAAGGTGTCCGGTCAAAGAGGCTTCCAATGCGGTGGATGCGGTCTCGTTATCACGCATTTCGCCAATCATGATCACATCGGGATCGGCTCTCAAAAAAGCGCGCATAACCCGTGCAAAATCAAGCCCGATTTTGGGTTTTACCTCCACCTGACTCATGCCCGCCTGGGTAATCTCAACCGGATCCTCCGCGGTCCATATTTTAATGTCGGGGTGATTGATCTCCCCAAGTGCCGCATGCAGGGCAGTGGTTTTACCGGAACCCGTCGGCCCCGCGGCCAGTATCAACCCATGGGGCTGATGGATCATTTTCCTGAGGACTTTAAGGTTTCGGTCCACGAGGCCCATATCGTCCAATTTCATGGCGCCGGGATCGGCCAGAATCCGCAAGGCGGCGGACTCGAAACCGCCTGATGTCGGCAGGGTGGCGAGCCTCAGTTCAAAAGGAGGCACCCCTTTCCGTTTGAACTTGATTTTCCCATCCTGTGGCAGGCGTTTTTCAGCAATATCCAATCCCGCCATTATTTTAACCCGTGAAACCAGGCCCTTCGCCATGCTGATGGGCACCTCGAAGTAGTTTTGACAAACTCCGTCCGTTCTAAAGCGGATATGGGTTTTCTTTGAGATGACGGAAGGTTCGATATGTATATCCGATGCATTGTTTCGAAATGCGGTAACGAGCACCTGATCAATCATTTTAGAAATCTTGCTCGATGACTCATCGAGCACGGAATCCTCTTCCTCAGCAGCCTCTTCTTCTTCAAAACCGGCAAAAGAAATCATGTCCAATGTATCGAGCATATCCTCATCGGGTTCCTCAGGTTCTTTCTTGAAAAAATGCTCGATAAATAGTTCAATGTCCTCTTTGATTCCCACCAGAAATTCAATCCGGTTAGCCTTCATTAATCCGGTGATCTGATCGAGTTTCCCCAGGTCGGTGGGGTCATCGATGAGAATTTCCAACCCCTTTTTGCCCCAGCTTAACGGGACCCAACCGGCATGTAAAAGATAGGGCTGTTTTAAATTGCGGATAATTTCAATGGGAACCGGCATGTTGGCATCAAAACTTCGAAAAGGACAATGGTAGAACTCGGAAAGGGATTTGCCGATGGTTTCCTTGCTGACCTTGAAATGGTCGATCAAAATGAATTCCACACTTTTGTTCAATTTTTTTGAAAACGCCAAGGCTTGTTGAAGGAGGGAAAGGGTTACAATCCGCTCTTTAAGGAGATAGCTATATCTCGATCCCGGAGGAACTGCCGGCATTCCGACTTTAAGTTCTTGCGCAATCTCCCGGTTCGATGGGTCCAGCTTTGATGCGGATTTAAACTGCAGCAGCGCCAAATCTTTATGTCCGCTATGTTGCAGTTGGAGTCCTATTGAAAACTTGATTTGGGCCAAATGTCGGCTCTCAAGGTCCAATTGGCCGACTGTCCGAAGAACCCTTTCTACCGCTTCATCCGGGTAGACCAGCTTCAACAGACACTCCACAAAATCCGGAATAATTTTTATTATGGGATAATCCGGCTGGAATAGCCTTTCATATTCAGTCACCGCCTCATTAATGAGACCCAATTGTTTGAAAGCTATGGCATTTTCCAGTATGCCGCTTTGGTCATCGACTACGAACGCTTCCTGTATAACGGAGATATCCTCGGCGGAAATCTCCGGGATGTGGCTTTCCAGGCTTTCGATTTCCTTCTTAAGGACCTCAACCGTCTTGAGGATGATTTCTCTGCGTCCGGTTTCCTGTTTCGAAAGCGTCGCAAGGATTTCATCGTAAACACTCAAGGATTCCTGAAGCAAACCCATGGAGCGATAAATTTCAGCTTCCTTTATTCCGATATCAAAATCCATTTTTCCATCACTTGTTCAGCGTCAATGGCCGGAGTCCGCCCCTTTCTAAAATATTCCACACGGTAGGTGCATAGGGTAGGATAAATCGTACAGAATTTGGAATAAATTCCCCCACACTTTCCACCATTAAAGATGGAGGACAGTGAAATGGGAAAACGAATCAATTGGGATAAAGTCAGTGAACT
>JBBSAR010000294.1:0-5858 GCA_038252125.1 Desulfatiglandales bacterium | reverse complement strand
TCCTCTAACTCCTTAACCCTTTGTTCCAATTCTTCATAGTTTGGTTTCTCCGCCATCAGAAGAACCTCCAGATACCCTCAAAATGAAAAAGCCCATACCCGGTTGCGTTTTTGACGTCCTGTATGAGCCATTGCAATCTTCATTAGCCTCCCAATTTCTGCTTGGTTCATGCTTTGAAGAGGAACAGACTTGTATTTATCAAAATAGGATTTTATGCCAAATTACCATGATTTGCACTCACAATCTGCGGATTTTGCCGGGGCGCATAGATTTCTTTTAACACCGCATCAAGGCAGCGTTCCAGAAGAGATTTCCCTTGAATAAAAAAGGGGTGATAATCCTTACATCGCTCAACCGTAGTTGATTCTCCAATGACACCGTGAGAATCTTCCCGACCACAAGATGTGGGATTCTTTTTTCACAACTACGATGCTGTTTTGAACCATAGGCAGTGGTATGATTGAGATGGTATGTCAGCATCAACTTCGGTTGTCATACATAGCAGTTATGTTGCCTGTATGATTATGTTGCGAGATCTTCCTGACCCGCGATACCGGTTTTATTACACCACTGAATTTGGGCGTTTTCTTTTGTCGCATGCTTGGCAATATCCTGATGATCGGGATAAAGCCAGTGTTTTGCCTGCGCTATTTTCTTGCATTTAAGATTGACCCTAACATTTTTCCGATTGCCTTGGCTTCTTTTTGTGCTTTGCTACCATATTCTTCTGGGCGATTTTTTTCAGCAATTTCAGCGGTCGTTAGACCCATATGCGCGTATACATTACCGACTACACAATCATGACCACAACCACAATCATAGCATTGATAATGACCAGAGTCAGTAAATGTTCCAATCACGGCCATTTTGTTGCTGAGCATCATTTTCTCAATAAATGAAGTCGCTTCCTTTTTGTCTTTATCGCGATCAAGTCCAACAGCGATTCCTAATTTTCCAGCAAATGGAAATACTCCACGGTGTCTTAATGCAAATGTTCTTTCCCAGAAAGCATGCCCAATAGCATTCAATATGCCATAGTAATTTCCACCTCCAAAAACAAGAGCATCAGCACCATTTATTTTATCGATGACTTCTTGAAAATCATCCTTTTGAACACATTTATTGGTATTGGCACATTTAAGGCACCCCAAGCACCCTTTAATATTCAATGTAGCAAGATGGATCATTTCATATTCTACACCAGATTCTTCGAGTATATCTTTCACAATAATTTTTGAATATGCCGCTTTTCTGCCGCTACTGCTGATGCCTACTGCTTTCATTTACCATCCTCCGATACTATTACTTGATACCCATTTGTCATGGTCAACAGCCAAAGCATTAGGGTGCGATTATAATCATGTAGTGTGTAATAATTACCTGCATAGTAAATACCATTTCAATTTATTCGATCTGGTAATTCCATAAGATTTTTAATTTCAAAATTCGGCCTACCGGGGAGTCTTTCTTTACTCTGACCAAACCGATTAATCCAGGCAACCTTAAATCCAAAAGCGGATGCACCTGAGGCATCCCACGCATTGGACGACTGAAATACGATTTCTTCAGATCTGACTTTCAAGCCATCAACGGCAATTTGGTAAACACGGGGATCGGGCTTGAATATGCCTACATCCTCAACAGAAAAATTCTTTTCGATCAACTCTTCGATTCCTGAGTTTTTCACAGCGGCATCAAGCATGGCCGGTGTTCCGTTTGACAGGATGGCCAGCCTGAAACCACGGCCTTTCAGAATAGAAAGCGCCTCGGGCACTTCCGGATAGCAATCCAGTTTCAGGTAAGCCTCCATGAGGTCCTTGTGCAGATCAGGATTGTTGATGCCATACATATCAAAGGCAAAATTCAGTGCATCCTGTGTGACTTGCCAAAAATCCGCATGATGCCCCATCAGGCTGCGAAGCCAGGTGTATTCCAATTGCTTAGTACGCCACAGATTAGACACCTGATCAGCGATATCGTCGAGTCGATGCCGATATTTTCCGACAGCTGAATGGACATCAAAGAGTGTCCCGTAAGCATCAAACACACACGCCTTTATTCCCTTAATGGTGCTATTTTCAGGCACAATGTTCTCCTTTCGATGTCATTGAGTAGGGCTAAAATGGCATTCAAACAGAGTATCAGATAATCACCCAGTTTCAACCCAGTTTCAACAATTGAAAAAAATGCATGAGCATCTGAATACCAACGGAATGGCTTTTCAGATGCCCATGTTGTTAAGAAAGTTGGAATTAATCTTTTTCTTTCTTTTTTTCCTCTTCGAGGACAACCTTCCGACCACAAAGATCGCACTTTCCGTCTTCCGTGATGCAAGGCTGTTTTGGGGCGTCACCGCCACAGATTCCGCATTTAGGCATGAAAATCACCTCCTTTCTTCGTTTTCGGATCCCGGGTTACAATTACATCTCCATCTGGTCGCCCAACTTGCGTGCGATGTCCTGGCCAAAAGCCTCGGCTCGTTCCCAGGTTTCCGTTTGATCCTCCACGTTGCTGAACTTATCCGGCGTTACACTGGTGTCTTCACCGAATATCCATGGTAAAGCACTCATCGGGCATGATTCTCCGAATCCGCAAACCATGCACTCCGGGTTGCCGGTTACCTTCAATTGACCCAAAATCTCCATGCCTTCAAGCGTTAACGCATGGGCTATTTGGTTGGCGGCTTCTTCAAGTCCGGGCGCGCCGCGTCCAATGCCGGTGGCCACAACGACCGCCAATTTGCCCCTGTTGAGACCGTTTTGGTGTCTTAATGAAAACAATCGTTCAAGAAAAGCTTTCGTAAAAGCATCGACAGCACCATAGGGTGCGTATCCCCCACGACAATGGCCCCTGCCTTGCGAACCTTTTCCGCCAGTTCCGGAAAATCATCTTTGACTTTGCAGATATTGCCTTTTTTACACCCAAGGCAGGCAATACAAGGACGTACATTGATTTTGCTGAGTTTGACAAATTCAGAAGAGAGGCCGCTGCTTTTAAGAACGGCTTGAATCAATCGATCCGTATTGCTGTTCTTAATGGGGCTTCCCGAAATTCCAATAATTTAAGGCTGCATAATTTCCACTCCTTTCTATTTTGCATGTTTTTGTCCGCAGTATAGAAACCGAAGGGAAAGCTGTCTGTAACAGCTGCTACATTTCATAGAAAAAAAGCGGGCAATCTTGAAATCAGGATGTTTTTCAGTTTTTAGCGGAGGCTTAGCCCTTCGATGGTCTTCTTATTCAGAGCCAGATGATCCCGAATCTCCGGCATGAAAGGGGCGGCGGTTAGGCCAATTCTAATGAGGGTAGGATAAGCTTTCTGTTTTCATGAATGATTTTACCGGAACTCTTGAGAGCTTTCATTGCGCGGGTTATGCTTACCCGGTGCGCTCCGGTTAGAAAACCCAAATCCTCGTGAGTTAAAGGGAATTGTATTACGGTCCCCCGAGGGGTGCTGGTTCCGTGCTCCTTTGCGACGCTGGAAAGTACGCGGTACAGACGATCCTCTATATTTGTAACGGCTAAGTTTCCAACACGGCTGGTTAACCATGCGATTCTTTCGCTCAGATTCTTTATTATCTGAAGGCCTATATTAGGGTGCTTTAAAACGAGCTCCTCAAATTGCCTTCGATTAAATCCACACGTCAGCGTGTCCTGCAGACAATACGCACTGACCGGGTATTCGCCTTCTTCTGAAAACATGTTTTCCCCTACAAAATCGCCTGCTTTCCGTATATCGAGCGTCAGTTCATTGCCGTCTTCAAGAACTTTTGTAAGTTTAACACGCCCTCCTTTTATGAGAAACATCTCGTCCGTGGGATCACCCTGCAAAAACAACGCTTCACCTTTGACCGCTTTTTTTCTCAAAGTATCACGACTGAGGGCTTCAATCTCTTCTGGAGCAAGATTCTCGAATATCCATAGATGACCGATACAGGTTGGAGACAGTTCAATGTCCTTACCGGCAATTTGTTCACATAGACACGCCATTTTATCTCCTCCCAATGGGTTTAGATCTAATTTTTTTCGATGCCTTTCTTATTTATATCCGACAAGATCCTTCTTGTATGTAGCAGCTGCTACACATGGATCGGTCGGTCAAATATTCGGGTCAGCGTTTGTTTGCTTTTTCAGCAGTGTAATCGTCAAAATGTAAGACATTTTACACTAACAAAAAGAGCACTATCCACAGGAAAGTACTTCTTGCATGAATCCGGTGTGTCATCGGGGCCAAGTTCATGCAAGGTTACCAAATCAATCATGCAATATTTTCATGTAAAATCAAACTATAGAATGTACCCAATCTCAAACTTACTGGATTACCCCAGAATCTTTTTCAAAACACCCTCAAGATCTTTCTTTTGATACGGTTTGGGCATGGCGCCTTGAAAACCGTATTCCTTGAAATTGGTAATGATCGGAGCATTGAAATAGCCGCTGGAAACGATGGCCTTCACGCCCGGATCGATCTTGATTAGTTCCTTGATGGCTTGGTCACCACCCATTCCGCCCTTGATCGTAAGATCCAGAATGACTGCGTCAAAGGGCTCTCCTGAATCCAGGCGCTCCTTGTATATTGCGATGGCTTCCAATCCGTCTTTGACAGTCTCTACTTTATACCCCAGCCGTTCCAACATCTTTTGAGCAAGGTTTCTCAGACTTTCTTCGTCATCCATCACCAAAACCCTTCGGATTGGTGATCGATGATTGGCGATTGTTGATTGGGAATCCATTCCACGACGCTCTGCGCTTTGCGCTTTGCTCTCTGCGCATTCCGCCGGAAGGTAGATGTTCACGGTCGTTCCCTCGCCGGTGGTGGAATGTATCATGATATGGCCACCATGTTTTTGAACAACAGCATAAGCAGTAGCCAGGCCCAGGCCCATTCCTTTTTGAACCCCTCTTTCTTTTGTGGAAAAATAGGGATCAAAGATTCTGTCCAGGTGCTCTTCCGGAATCCCTCTCCCTTCATCTTTAATGGAAATACTCACATACTTCCCCGCCTTAAGAGACACAGCGGAGCTCTTGCCCTTGCCGTCGATGACCTGATTTTCAGCCTGAATGGTAATTCGACCGCCTTGGGGCATGGCCTCAACGGCGTTTACAAGCAAATTGCTTAAAGCATAATGCATCTGTTTTGAATCATACTCTACGATCCAAAGGTCATCCTGGATAGCAAAGATATATTCAATACCTTCCTGCGTCTGAGCCTGTCCAGGAATCTCCTTCAGAAGACTCTCGATAGAACCAAGCTCTTTCATAGGATACCCTCCTTGGGAGAGGGTGAGAAATTGATGTGTCAAATCCCTTGCTTTGAGCGATGCCTTTTCAGCTTCATGAAGGAGTTCCGCCAAGACCGAACGGGGTTCCGTTTCCTCCCGAGCCATGGAGAGGTTCCCCATGATAATGGCGAGGAGATTGTTGTAATCATGAGCAATGCCTCCAGCCAGCGTTCCGACAACCTCCAGTTTCTTGGCCTGCCCGAGTTGCTCCTCCAGTCTCCTGGAGTGGGAAATGTTCATGAAAACTCCCTGCGCACCCGTGGTTTTTCCATCCTGAACGATTGGACGGCTCGAAGATCTTACCCAGATTATATTCCCTGATTTATCGATCAAGCGATACTCCTTGGGTTGCACAACGCCTGACAGGAAAAGTTCTCTGAATCTTTCCTCCAGCGCGGCACGGTCATCGGGGTGGACGAATTCCATCATTTGCCTGCCGGTGACTTCCCGCGGCGAATATCCCATGATTGCCTCTACCGGCGGGCTGATATAGGTCACGGTTCCTGACGTGTCCACCATGAATATGACGTCGTTGATGTTTTCCACCAGATCACGATACTTTTTTTCGCTCTCTTTT
>JBBSAR010000293.1:0-5865 GCA_038252125.1 Desulfatiglandales bacterium | reverse complement strand
TGCTCATTTCTAATTATCTGTTGCTGCTGGTCGGTTTTCGCGGCCTGCATTTTGGCGAGATACTCCGTTTGCTCTTGTTGCGTCATGAGTTGGCTGCCGTAGGTTTGATCGCCCCGGTCAGCCGCGAACGCGAACCCACTGAACAGCGTCAAAGCGGCAGCTAAGGTATATGCCATCAATATTCGTTTCATCATCATCTCCATACAACTTATTGCTTCTTTTGCGGTTTATGTTACAGCAGGGTTCGGGATGATAAAGAACCGGGGTCGGGCCTTGTTTGCCCAACCCCAGCCATATCCTCCGTGACTGCACGAAGTTTGATGAATCTCTATGGAATGGGTGTCAGTTCGACCCTCCGGTTGAGAGCCCTGCCTTCCGCTGTGGCGTTGGTGGCAATCGGCTTTGTGAAACCATACCCCTTGGCCGAAAGCCTGTCTTTGGCAACGCCCTTTTTGATGAGATAGTTCATAACAGCTTCCGCTCTTTTTAAAGAGAGCTTCATGTTGTAGGCTGCTTTCCCGATGTTGTCCGCATTTCCCTCGATTTCCACCCTGATGGACGGATTCTTTTCAAAGACCATTGCTGCTTCGTCTAAAGCTCCGTAGAATTGTGGTTTGATGCTATATTTGTTGAAATCAAAAAGCACATTTTCCAGAACCCAGCAACCAAACTGGTTCACTTTAGCGCCCTCAGGGGTCCCCGGGCATTTGTCCAGGTTGTCAGGCACCCCGTCGCCATCAGAATCCAGAATGACGACAATTTTTTCCTCCACCACTTTTTCAGCCATCGCCGGTTTTGGCGGGAGCTTCTTCATGAAAATGTTGGCCACAAAATCCGCCATTCCCTGGCTGGATGCGATCTGGTCGGCATTTGTAAAAAATCCGCATTGACCGTCTTCCGCCACCTGTCGAAGAAGCTTTTGGCCCACAGGATCTTCCCCTATCTGAACCGGATAAAAACAAATCCTGTTCCCGTACTGGTCTTTCAAGCTCTTTGCCGCCTTCCGAACTGCATCATAGTTCATATACTCTTTGTTGGCATCGCTGAAAATAATAACAGCAATGTCGCCTTCAGCCGATTTAAAATCCCGACCTGCCGCGTCCAGGGCGATATTCAGTGGGCTGTCTCCTCGCGCCCATCCGACTTTGTTGAGGCCTTCATCAAGTCCTGCCTTTGAATAAGCGACCGGGCCCCACATAAGTTCAGTGAAATTCTCGCTAAAAACGGCCAATCGGCCGAAAACCCTGAGGGCGCCGGTTGCCTTGATGTCGGGAATAGTTTGATTCATCCGGCTCACCATATCTTTGGCATAATCCAGCTTCTTCTCTCCCTTGTAGAGTTCGCCCATAGACCCCGACTTATCCAGAATGACGATGAAATTATCCACCTTCTGCGCATAATCCCCCCCGGTTAACATCGGGTTCAGATCAAGGGCGTTGAATGTTGAGACTGGCTTTGGTTTTGCGGTTACGCAGCCGATGAGAAACAAACCCGCGGCGATGGACAGAACCGTTTTCAAACTTATCATTTTCATAAATCGTTCTCCTTTCTAATTCTAAATGGTGTCATCGTGGTTCCACAATCTCTTAATTGGACTGTCCGCGGCGAAAAGAACCCTGTCCCATGCCTCTGCCTTCCATGAAATTCGGGTCGATTTTTTTCATTTCAAGGATGTGCGTCAGGCGCTTCTCATCAAATTGAGCCTGAAGATCGGAGATTTCCTTTTGAAGGTTCGTGGCAGTTGTGGCATCGGGCGCCTGTTTGGCCAATTCCGTATGCAGTGCCTGCCTTTTTTCATTGATTTGCAGGCGGATATCCTCTGTGGCCGCCTGGAATGCATTTTGTTCCGACTGCATTTGTTTAGTCTGATCATCGGTCAAGTTGGCTTTGCCTGCACCCATTCCCGAGCCGGGGCCCATTCCGGTTCCGCCACCCATTCCCGAGCCTCTGCCCGTTTCAGCAAATGCGTTGACTCCAAAGCCCAACAGCACGACTGCAACCCCTGTTACAACCATTATCAGAAGGACAAAATACCCGACAAACCTATTCCTCTTTTTCATAGCAGTTACTCCTTATAACTTTCTGTAAACATCTCACCTTGTCCGGCAAGATCTTAAATAGTTACACTCGTCGTCCTTGAATAAGCTGGACCACCACCACGATGAGGGCGATGACCAGCAGGACATGGAGGACTCCACCCATCGTGTACCCGGTCACCAAGCCCAAGCCCCACAGAATTAAAAGAATTACACATATGGTCCAAAGCATCTTCGTTGCCTCCTAACGCTTCCAAACATTTTTTTGGAAGCCTATGTTTACTGCCCAACGACCTTCTTGATCTCACCGACTTTTTCTTGCACTTTGCCGGTTTTGTTTTCCTTTTTGCCTTCGGCTTCCAAGTCGGAATCCAGAATGACTTTCCCGGCGATCTCCTTGATCTTGCCCTTCACCTGGTGCATCTTGCCTTCCGCCTCATCCTTTGCACTTGATTTCATGATATTCCTCCTGTTGAATTTCGGTTCGACTACATTCTGATCAGCCCTAAAACGCCAAATACGATGAGATAAATGGCAACGATATAATTCAATAGTTTCGGGAAAATGAGAATCGCGATACCCGCGATTAGAGCAACCACCGGTTGTGGGGATATATCGATTTGCATGTTAGGTAGCCTCCTTTTGTGAACACTAATGTTGCTATCCCTGGTCCCTTCGATTGAACGGAAAGCAGGATATTCCGGCCCGAACGACGCCGGCGTCCTTGTCTATTTAAAATTTTCAGCCGCGCCATGGAAGGCGGTCTGGAATGCATCCCATACTTTTTCAACGCCTGTCTTGTGGTCTTCCCAAGCCTCATCGCCGACGGCTTTCAACTCCTGCAGCTTCGTCCTGGCCTCATCCCGTTTGTGCTCCAATGTCTGGATTACCTTGTAGTAATCCATCTTTTTGTCTGCCTTGGCCTTGTCTGCCTTGGCCTTGAGCACAGCGATCCGGGAGTTCCATTCCTCCAAATGTGCATCGAGCTTTTCTTCGTACGCTTTTCTTTCTTCCTTCATAAAAACCTCCATGATTGAAACGTTTGCCTCCCATCAACTCTTCTTTTTTCCCACAACCAACAATGCGATGCCGCCCACAAGAGAAATAGCACCCACGATGGGTGGAAGCGGAAGCGTTCTTGTTTTCTCAGCCGTCATCTGAATGGGACCCAAATCGACGACCTTCTCCCTACTCGTGTAAGATATGCCCTGATATGCGAATGCAAAAATCCCGATCACGATAAGGATGATGCCTATCACCGTGTATGTCTTCATTTCACTCCTTTCTGAACATCATCAGTTCCATTCAATTCATGACTTCCCGCCCTGCTACGGTGTGAAACACCATTTCGCAGGGCTTCTGGAGGAGATTCAGCGTCCCCCGAATCAAAGTAAAGGACGCCGATTTCAAGTGGCGGTCAAAGTCTTCCCTGGTATCCCATTCTTCAAGAAGAAAGAAGCGATTTTCATCTTCTATACTCCTGCAAAAGTCGCATCGCCGGCATCCCTTCTCTCTCTTTATGGCGCCGATCAGTAATGCAATCGTCTGGGAAAGCTCCTTGCGCTTGTCCGCAAGAACCTTCAGTTGCATGTTAACCAGGATCATGAAAATAGTATCTGCAACTATCCTGCCAAGAATCAGAAAAAGGGATAGTTCCTTAATTTTTCTTAAATAACAGTATATTAGATCAATGGGACAGAAGTGTTGATAAGGTTAAATCGACGTGCCGGACCTCAACATTTGGTGGAACCTCCATATATGGAGGCCAAACGAATCATTCAATATCTTTCCACTGCTCTCTTTCGTTAATACAATATACTGTTATTAGAAGAAGATTTAACACTTCCAATGTTCCTTGGCGTGTTGGCAAGCTGCTTGCACTGCAATACTATTCATTAACAAATAACGGGAGGATTGATCATGACTACCAGAGAGGCCTATTTGGAAAAGCTCAAAGCGCAGCTTGACGAATGGGATAAGGATCTTGACGGATTAGACCGAGAAACCTTAAAGGCGGATGAAAAGACGAAAATCAAGTACGAGGAGCAGATCAACGAGCTTCGTCAAAACGTGGAAGAGGCACAACAAACACTTACAAAGATCCGTGATGCAAGTGAAAATACCTGGGAGGATCTCAAGCAAGGAGCAGAGACCATCTGGGATATGTATAAAAACAGCTTTAAAAAGGCTAAATCTGAGTTTAAACGAGGCTATAGGGAAGGCTTGGAAGAATAATCAAAAGGAGGCCGCGGTGAAACCGCAAAGACTATTGTTCATGATTTCAGTGCTGTTTTTGCCTTTTTCATCAGCAGGAATAGTGACAGCAGGCGATTTTGACTGGATGACGGATCTTAATATCAGCGCTGAAGCTGATCCCTCAGGGTTTAGGGCGGGGCTCGCTGCCCGCTTCAATTTAGGTGGCGCACAGATCAATGCCGTACTCGGCAATGTTGAAAGACCCGCGGATGCCTATATGGTTTTTCAGTTCGTGGAAATATCTGGAAAACCGACGGAATACGTTATTGAGAAATACAGATCTGAAAAGGGGAAAGGGTGGGGTGTGCTTGCGAAGAGCCTGGGCATCAAGCCCGGATCAAAGGAATTTCATGCCCTGAAGCGTGGCGACGACATTCACAATAACAATGATATGGATAAGGGAAAAGGAAAAAATAAAGATAAAAACAACGGAAACGGGAAAGATAAAGGGAAGGGAAAAGGAAAAAATTGAAGGGATAAACAAGGTCTGTTGAAATGCAATTATGAAAACGGGATTGCCTGTAACCAGGGCATGCCGAAGGGAGGCTTGAGCTGCGTGCTCTCAGGCGTCTGGTCCGCCAATCAGGCCGTCGATTTTTTTGGTCGACCATTCGGTTTATGCCTGGCCGGATTTTTTCCCCGGGGCATACCCGGTCATTCCCGTCATGAATCGCACCAGGCCATAACTCAGCCAGCTCACCAAACGCATGCCGAAGGGCTGCGTTCTCCAGCTACTTTTGAATACCCGCCGCGCCCCCGCCTTAATAGCCAACTCCAGACTTCCCTTCAATTTTCCGGCAAAGTCTTTATCTACCACAACTACATTTGCCTCGAGTGAAAGCAGCAGACTGAAAGGGTCAAGGTTTGAGGATCCAACCGTGGCCCAATGTCCATCAATCACGGCAACCTTGGCATGCATAAGGCTCTTTTGATATTCGTAGATCTCCATCCCTGCATCGAGAAAGCTGCCATAGAGGGCATGCGAGGCATAATGCAGCAATAGATGATCCACTTTGCCCTGCAACAGCAAAATCACCCGGACACCGCGCGCGGCTGCGTCCAGAAGAGCGTGACGAAAATTTAATCCCGGGAAAAAATAGGCATTTGCAAGAATGATTTCGAACTTTGCCTGTCCAATGGCCTGCAGATAGGCATCTTCAATATCGCGGCGATGGTGGATGTTATTCCGTACCAGAAAAGCCGCGGCCATATGCCCCCCCGGTTCGATTGGAAAAGCGGGTCTGTCGTTGTCTCGGCCCCAGCCGAGACGAAAGCGGGTCCATGCCACTCGCCTCCACACCCGGCGGGCGGAATCATGAATTTCTCTTACCAGCGGCCCTTCCACACGTACGGCATAATCATAACGAGGCCATGTTTCATTAGGCATATCCATATCATCGACAATGTTAATGCCTCCCGCAAAGGCAATCTTTTGGTCCACGACTACTATTTTCCTGTGTAAGCGGCGCAATCTGTGTCGCTTAAGCGTCCAAGGAGATGTCTTGGGCCGGAACTTGAGCACCATTACGCCGGCCGCCTCAAGGAATTCGACCATGGTTTTCGGCAGACCATT
>JBBSAR010000292.1:0-5871 GCA_038252125.1 Desulfatiglandales bacterium | reverse complement strand
TTCCGGTAGCGGGCATGATCTGCATAACGCCCAAGGCTCCTGCCGATGAACTGACGTCGGCCATGAACATGCTCTCCTGCCTCATCAGGGCGAGAACCCAGACCGGATCAAGGCCGGTCTTCCCGGCATATTGATTGATGAGTTCCGAATATACCAGCGGAAATCTGAGAACCAGGTCGTCGTATTCTCCGGCCCTGGCCGCGGCCACGATGGCCCTGTCATGCCAGCCCACGTCATGGGCCATGATGGCCGCGGCCTTCATTTGAGAGGCTCCTTTTCCGTGCAAAGAAAAAATCCATTCCCTTCGGGCGTCGACCATCCGCTCCAGGTAAAAGAGTTCCAGAGCTCTCTGGATACCCGGCTCCCGGCGCAAATTCTCGATATTTTCGGCGGCGGCCGACAATGGGCGATGGTTGATGCGGTAGGGTTCGTTCAACCTGTCCGCAGCCAGCAGAGAAAAATAGTTCTGACGACCCAGGATCTGCCGGTAGATTGCTGAAGCTTCCGGAAAACGGCCCGACGCCTCAAGTGCCCGGGCTTTCCAGTATAACCAGCGGGGCTCGGCTTTTTGCCTGACGTCCAGATACTCCCACGCCGCTAAAACCGCTTTCCAGTTCTGCTGGAAAAGTGCCGCTCTGATGCGCCATTCCATGAGCGTCGGCGTCATCAGGTGATCCGGAAGGCTGTTCATACGTTCCAACGCCTGCGGGTGCCGCCTCAGTGCCAGATAGAGGGCGATTTCCTGTTCGATTCCGGATGTATCCAGTTTGGAAAGGTCCTGTTTGGCCTTCAATTTATCAAAGGCCAGGGCGGCTTCTGGTGTGTCCTGCCGGATCAGCATGCCCATTCCTTGAGTCAGGATGTTACCGGCCACTCGGCGGTCCACGCTGGACCAGTCCGTGTCAAGGACACCGGCTGGCCGGTTGAACACATTCAGCCAGAGGTCAACCCAGGGCTTTTCGTCGGAGGGTAGATATTGCTTCAGATAAGCGGCCAGGCGGGTCTCGTTCTGGGCCATGGACAGCTCGATCCTTTGCCAGACAAGGTCCGGGGTCAGCTTTTTATGAGCCCGCCAGACCTCAAAAATAGGATCGCATTCCCTGGGTCTGGACTGGCCGTGGAGCCAGAGTTTTTCCGCCTCGATCCAGGCTTTATCGATCTCGCCTGTTTCCAGCAGTGCCAGGGCGTAGGAACACTGCAAGGATTGGGAAGCCGGGGCACGATAATCCCGGACCAATCTTTGCCATTGCTTTTGCCTGAAAAGGTAATTGAGCCAGGACTGCCTCAATTGTCCAGACAGCGGGGATGATTGATACTCGCTTAGGAAAGATAGAATCTCATTTTCCCTGTCGAGGCCCATGTCTTTTGTAATATCCAGAAAAACGAGATACGGATAAAGAGGATAGTCCTTTAACCTCGATAGTAATTTAGTGAATTTTTCTTGATTTCCCTCCTTAAAGGCGCTTTCGGCATCAACAAAGCATTGTCTTTGTTGATACAGATCGGCCTGGGCCGATGAAATAAATAACGAAAGGAACACAATCGGCACGCAGAAGATCAAGCTTCTTTTTATCCTGGTGAACATTCAGCACTCCTGGTTTGTTTTCCAATCTAAAAAGCTTACCACAGAATGAGTCTGACTGCAAATTGCGCGGGCTGCATTCTCAAAAAAGCCGTTTCATGGATGGCAAAACGTTTGATTGGCTCGTTGTTGATGGTTTTTTCTGACTAATATCAGCGGTTGGGGAAGTCGTGATAAGGCCGGTCAAGCTTCGTGTGACCGAGAAGTTATCATCTGGATATCACCAAATTTCAGCAATACCAAAAATTGACATATCTGCCATCAAGTTCAGGCTTCTTATGCCAATATAGCTCGCGATATAAATAAGATATGCGATGATTATTTAAGGCAATTTGAATCTTTCGCCGATTTCAGGGGTGGCAGCAGGTTGTCTGCAATTCCTAAAAGATAGAGCACCCGCTACTTATTGCACAGATGTGGATTCATGAAATGGATTCTCATGTTGAAAATTTTCCTCAAATTTTGGTACGATGCAGGAAAATTGAGACATGAGATTGAAAGCAACAACCTCAAGATTGCTGAATGTATCCTTGCATCAGGCACTTTTTGACCTTAACTTTATGCGTGACAGAGCCGCACCCCTTAAATTTGATGGTGGTTTCATACACGGTGCAATCACATGCTGCATGTATCTTTTTCGGGAAAATCCCCTGTTTTGCCAACTGCTCAATACATTTGTTAAAGAAATTTTCAATCCGTCCGGGGGTAATCGTGACAATATGCTTAGCCACCGTGTCCACACACAAAGAACCTCTAATCTCAGGCATGGGTGTCTTTCGGAGGTTTGTTCCCCGATCGCAACTGCCGTTTTTTACCTGATATGCATTGAAACCGCACATGGCCATGAGGAGTTCGTCGGTTAACAATAGGTCGCTGATTTCATCTATCGTTTTGATGGAACCAACGACTTTCATCAAGAAAACAAGCACGATCTGAAAGAAAGGGACATTTTTTCTTCTTTGTTTCCGTGGATCAAGCAGTTCCAAATGAGGGAAGACTTTGATCTCCTGTAGATAATTAAAGAAGGAATCAAATAAGGTTGCCTCATCCATGGCGTAAACCACATCCATCTCACGGCGATGGTAGAGGTGGTCGGCAACTTTGGAATCATCCCGTTCGGCAGTGTGCCAGAATAGGCGGTTGCAGAGTGTTTCGTGTAATTGATCCCGGCTGGTCATGGCCGGAAGTTAAGCATAAAAACGGGCAGATGTCAAATCGGCTATATCGCTATTATGTAGTTATTTAAATCACTTAATACGACGTCCTATGTGGACGTTGGCGCATTTCAGTTGCCTCGCACATGCCCCCGTGTGATTGCATGCGCTTGTGGACTCACGTACACCTCTTGCACTCTCAGGCGCCTTCTCGTGCTAAACGATAATTGATAATTGAAATCAACAATTTGCACCATTTTTTGGAAAAATTTCGATTTTTTTTAATCCTTATATCGGAATTCCAGATCCACCTTGACACGATAGGCTCCATTCCTTACTATAGTGAACCCGTTACAAACGGCACAACGAGAGAGTATTTGCCGGATCCGTTTTTGCAAAGCGGGCAAGAAAGAAGGATCAAAGCATGCAAAACATACGCAATTTCAGCATTATCGCCCACATCGATCACGGCAAATCAACACTGGCCGACCGCCTTATCCAGAGGTCCGGACTGGTGGAACTGCGGGACTTCAGGGACCAGATACTGGACACTATGGACATCGAAAGGGAGCGGGGAATTACCATCAAGAGCCAGGCTGTTACGCTTCCTTACACGGACTCGGAAGGAAATTCCTTTGAATTGAACCTCATTGACACCCCGGGGCATGTGGATTTCTCCTACGAGGTTTCCAGGGCCCTCGCCTCCTGCGAAGGGGTGCTGCTCCTGGTGGATGCCGCCCAAGGTGTGGAAGCGCAGACCGTGGCGAACCTGTATGCGGCCATGGAGCACGATCTGGAGATCATACCGGTCATCAATAAGATAGACCTGCCTTCCGCCGATATTGAACGGGTGAAGGAAGAGATCGAAGTGGACCTGGGACTGGACTCCGATATGGCTCTCCTCTGTTCCGCCAAGGAGGGCACAGGTGTGGAAGAAGTGCTGCAAGCGATTGTGGAACGGATTCCTCCCCCGAAAGGCTCCGATGAAGATCCTTTGCAGGCGCTCATTTTCGACGCTCATTACGATCCTTTTCGGGGAACCATTGTGAGCTGCCGCGTCTTTTCAGGTAGGATCCGGCAGGGGGATTCCATTCGCCTCATGCACAACAAGGCCGTACATCGCGTGGAAGAGGTTGGAGTTTTCAGGCTCGAAAGGGAAAAAAGAGCGGAACTCTCCGCCGGCGAAGTGGGGTATATCATATCCGGGATCAAGACTGTTTCGGATGTCCAGATAGGCGATACCGTCACCTCCAATTCCAACCCGGCAGCAAAACCGCTTCCGGGGTTCAAGGAGGTGAAACCGGTTGTCTTTGCGTCCATCTACCCCATATCCACGGATGAATATCGAGCTCTTACGGACGCGTTGGAGAAATATAAGCTCAATGATGCGGCGCTCATTTACCAGAAAGATTCATCGGCCGCCCTCGGATTAGGGTTCCGCTGCGGATTTTTGGGGCTTCTGCACCTGGAGATTGTTCAGGAAAGACTGGAGAGGGAGTTCGACCAGTCCATTATCATGACATCCCCTACGGTTCAGTACCATTTTATCCTGACAAACGGGCAAGAACTGACAGTGGACAACCCGGTTTATTACCCCGACCCGGCGACCATTGAAAAGGGGCTTGAGCCTTACATCAGGGCCGATATCCTCCTCCCCGAACAATATATGGGCGCTGTTATGGAATTGTGTCTGGAACGTAGAGGTGTGAATTCCCGGTTCAACTATCCCACGCCGGGGCGCATTCAAATCCAGTTCGATATGCCCCTTGCGGAGGTGGTCTACGATTTTTATGATCGCCTCAAGACCATTACCAAAGGGTACGGTTCCTTTGACTACGAGCTTCTCGATTACCGGCCCGGGGACCTGGTTAAAGTGGATATCCTGCTCAACGGCGAAAAAGTGGATGCTCTTGCCCAGATCGTTCACAAGGACGGCGCGCGGGCGCGGGCGCTCAACACCTGCGACCGGCTGAAGGACGAAATTCCGAGGCACATGTTCAAAATTGCCATACAGGGGGCCATCGGAGGAACCATTATCGCCCGTTCCACCATTGCGCCCTTCCGAAAGGATGTTACGGCAAAATGTTACGGCGGGGATATCAGCAGAAAAAGGAAACTCCTTGAAAAACAGAAGAAAGGGAAAAAGCGCATGAAAATGGTGGGTTCGGTCTCCATCCCCCAGAGCGCATTCGTTGCGGTCCTCAAATCGGATAATGAATAAAACCTCCTCCCCCGGTCTCTACATCCATGTGCCTTTCTGTCGCGGCAAATGCCCTTATTGTGCTTTTTATTCCGTCCCGTCCCTTTCTCTCGTTGACCGATGGTTGGACGCGGTCAAAAAGGAAGTGCTTCTGTACAAGGGGCGGTTCGACCGGTTCGACTCCATCTATGTGGGAGGGGGTACCCCGAGTGTCCTTTCGGCTGATCATCTTGATTCGCTCATGGCACACCTTTTTGCGCATTTTGATTTCGAGAAAGATCTTGAAATCACCATTGAAGCCAATCCGTCGGATCTATCGCTGGATATGATTTCTGCTATGGGGGGCGCGGGGTTCAACCGGGTCAATCTTGGCGTGCAATCGCTCGATGAGGGTGCCCTCGTTTTCCTGGGAAGGCGGCATAACGCGAAAACGGCGGTGGCCGCTTTCGAGCGGCTTCGGGCATCGGGGTTCGAAAATATCGGCATCGATCTCATTTACGGATTCCGTGAACAGCCCCTGGAGGCATGGCTGGAAACCCTTAAAAAGGCTGTTTCCCTTGAGGCGGATCATATTTCGTGCTATCAGCTAACCATTGAGGGCAAAACCGTATTTTCCAAACGCGAAGAAAAGGGCGAGCTGCTTCCGTTGACGGAGGAGGAGGAACGGACATTTTTTATCCGTACCGCCGAAGTGCTTGAGGCGGCGGGTTATCTGCACTATGAGGTCTCCAATTTCGCCAGGGCGGCCCACTTTCGATCCCGCCATAATCGCAAATACTGGGATCACACCTCTTACCTTGGTCTCGGCCCTTCGGCCCATTCCTTTTCCGGGCAAAAGAGATGGTGGAACGTAAGATCCATCAGGAAATATTGCACTGCCCTGGAAGCGGGCGGACTTCCCGTGGAAGGATCGGAGGACCTCAGCCCCGAACAGA
>JBBSAR010000291.1:0-5879 GCA_038252125.1 Desulfatiglandales bacterium | reverse complement strand
TCTTGTGGATGGACAAATCGACAATATCAGCTCCATGGCCGACAGGTTCCGTCAAATAAATCCATCTTACGGAAAGTTCGCCGTTACCGGAAACCATGAATTCCATGCGGGAATTGCGCATGCCCTGGCTTTTATAAAGGCGGCCGGATTCACGCTCCTGCGGGGGGAAAGAGTGGATATCCCCGGCGTCATCACCATCGTCGGGGTGGATGATCCAAGCGGGCGACGTAACGGCTCACCCGAAAACGCCACGGAAGCCCGCTTGCTTTCAGGCCTTCCAAAAGATCGCTTCATCCTTCTCCTGAAACACAGGCCCACCTTCGAAAAAGAAGACGCCGGACATTTTGATCTTCAACTCTCCGGCCATACCCACCGAGGGCAAATCTTTCCATTCAGCCTCATCATCAAGGAAATGTATCCCATCGATGGGGGACTTCTGGATCTTGGAAACGGATCTTTTCTCTATGTAAACCGCGGTTCCGGAACCTGGGGGCCGCCCCTGCGTTTTCTATCTCCTCCGGAGGTGACCATCATCGATCTGGTCCACAAAAAGGACGGGAAAGATCGAATCGTATATCCTCTTAACAAATCCGGATAAAGATGGTAAGCACGGCTCGAAATTTCCGGGAACTTCAAAGGTCATGAGCGCTTTCGGGCATTTCCTTCCAGCATGAACTTTTCCAGAACTTCATAGGTTTGCGCGCCAACCAGATTCCTGTCCCCCATAAAAAAGCTGGGGACCGCACTCACCCCCTTTGCTCTCGAACGCTGCCAGTCCGCGTCCACGGCCTCCTTGAACATCCTTTTCTCCAGGACTTCCAAGGCCTCTTTCCCATCCAGTCCAACGGACTCCGCAAGAAGAACCAGTTCAGGCACTTTGGCAATATTTATGCCCCGGTCGAAGTACGCCCGAAACAGTGCGCCGTGATATGCCGGCCCGGCCTCTTTCGATTCAGCCCATTTGGAGAGTTCCTGGGCGAGTCTGCTATTGTAAGTCATTTTTCGCTCGCCGAAAGGCAAACCTTCCTCTTCCGCTACCTTCCTGAGACGCGCCATCATTCCGGAAACATCCACCAGACGACCCCGGAAAAGCTCCTGGAGAGTCACCCCCTCTTCAGGGGTTTCGGGGTGCAGGGGAAAAGCGGTCCAGAGGATATCGAAACGGTATTTTTCCTTTAATCGATCAACACGCCCGGTGATGAAATAACACCACGGTCAGACGTAGTCCGAGAATATTTCCAGAGTGACATCTTCTTTGTTCGGCATTATGTCTTTTCCTCCATAAGGCGGCCCAAGGACTTCAGATGGTTTTTCTCCTCTTCCGCCATGCCTTGTAGAATGGTCCTGCCTTCTTCTCCCGGTATTTCCAGAGCATAGCGCATATAAAGATCCATGGCCTGGGCCTCCAGCATCATGGCGATACCGAGCAAATCAGGGACCGTTTTCATAACATTCCTGTTCTTCTCCAGGAATTCTTCCGTTGTAAAACCCCCTTCCATGATGCCCGGGACGATATCCTTCTCAAAGCGCTTTCGGTCCTTATCACCCGGTTGGATGTGGAGGTAGAGGTCAAAAAGTCTCTGTTTATGCTTTTCCTCAATCCCCGCAAGTTTCTTCAGTAAACTCTTCACGTCCGCATCATCGGCGTCCATGGTCTGCATAGCGGTCAAGTAAAATTGCTCCAGGCCATCTTCCATCCCGTATGCAAGAACGATAATCTCAACAGGGGTTTCATCCCCCCGCAAATAAGTCATGCCCATATCCGCGGGTCCCGCGGCCTTATGACCTTGCCAGGCCTTTATGCCTCCTTTGAGGTTGTAGACATCCTTGAAGCCTTTTCCGGCCAACAGTTGCGCAGCAGCCCGGCTGCGTCCTCCCATGGCTCAGTACGCAATAACCGGTTTTTCAGGATCCAGTTCCCCAATTCTGTCCGACAGTTCCCCGATGGGAATAAGCGTGGCCCCGGGTATTCTTGCTGCTTCATATTCGGTAGGTTGTCTCACATCAAGGAGCGTGTAAGACCCTTCCTTGTGCTCATTTATATATCGTCGTGCTTCTTCCGCATCCATGGAGGCTACGGGAGTCAGCAGTTCTTTCCATTTCATACAAAATACCTCCCACACCTTGAGCTCTATTCTTCCATGACTTCGTGGAGCACCATAAGGATTACCTCGGAAAATTCAGGATCATTAACCGGAATGATGGATGGATTTTTCGAGAATTGCCGAATGTCTCCTTTCTCACGCACTCTGGCGCAATCGTGGTGGCAGGATAAAGACCTTTCTCAAACCTTCTTTCAAGGAAATAGCCTCTTCCGGACAGGAACGGGCGCAGATGCCACACCCGAAACAGGCCGCTTCATCCCTTTGGGCAACCCCTTGGCTGTCCAATGAAATGGCCTCCGTTGGACACAGGTCCACACAAAGGCCGCAACCTGAGCAGGCATCTCCGTCGATCACCGACAGGTAGTAGGTGGAGTTGGTAAGAGGGAAAGCGCCGTCGCGCCAGAGATGCAGGGTATCGCAACAATCCTTGCAACAGTTGCAGATACTGGTCTCGGGTCGAGACTCTTTGGAATTGGGATGAAAGGCCTTATGCACAAGGCCGGCCTCCTCCGCTTCTTTCATGATTTTTCGCGCTTCATCCTTGGTAATCGGCTGGGCAAAGCCCTGCGCCACCGTATGACGGGCGGATTTTCCGAAGGTAAAACAGTTCAGCGTCGGAGCGTCCGTGTCGCACGGATCTCCAAGCGTCTTCCGCCTTTGTCTGCAGAAACAATGCCCTACCGCAATGTCGTCAAATTTCCCGATAATTTCTTCAATGCTCTGGCTCGGCAGGATGATCTCATCGGGGACGTCCATCTTTTTATCTATGGAAATGATTTTTATGGCTTTCCCGGATTCATTTTCCCGTGCGGGGACCGTTCTATCCACGGAGGGGGCCGCCTTGAACACGGGAATGAGATGATCATAATTCGCCTGAATCTGGTCCCTGGCCTCATCCATCAGTTTTTGGAACAATTTCGCTAATCGCTTTTCCTCCTCATTTCCCTGAAGCGGTCCCATAAACTTGTATTCCATTACCCCCACGGTCATAAAAGGAAGAAGCCGAAAGACCATTACCCCGGCGGAATTGGGTTGGTTGAATACCAGGCCCTTTTTGGCAAGGCTCGCGGCACATTGTTCCACCTTTTCTCCCGGAAATCCGCTGGTTTCTTTCAACTCCTCCAGAGTCTGGGACGCTTTGCTGCTGAAGGCCTGAATCAAATCCAGTTCGTCTTCTTCCTCGCCAACTACATTCCGCACAATGGCAATCGTTGTGTCGTTTAAGGGAAAAGGCATCATCCCCTGTTTACAAATCACACTTGCCGCCTTCTTGAACTTCTCCTGCAATGAAACGTCACTCATGTACACTTCTCCTTTGTAAGGGAAAAATAATCTATTCCGAAGCCTTTTTTGCTCTGGTGCTTTTCCTGCCCTTGCGGCCCCCTTTTACCTTGGGTTCCACGGCCGTTTCCCCGACTTCCTTTGCCGTTGTTTTTTCCCTCCTTTTCTCTTGAAGTCTTTCTCCAAGATTGTGGCTTTTGGCGGTTGCCCTTCGTTTTGCCGAAAGCGACTTGGCAGCAAGAGGCTGTCTCGCGGAAAACCCATATTTTTTCCGGTATTCTTTGGCATCCATGTTGTGTTCTTTAAGGAGATGCCTGTTACTGAGGAGCTTGAATTCCCGGCCGCACTCCAGGCAGATCACTTTGTTTTTCTGAATCGATTTCTCCGGAACCACAGCTTCGGGAGATGCGGGAGATTCCGCCGCGGGTTCCACACCGTCTTCCAGTGTCTTAATTTCATTCAAAGCCTGAAAGGTTTTTTTAAGGAACCCTTCCATGTCTTCCGCCGACATGACTGAATGGGATGCCTGAGCCATGGCAATCTCCGCTGTCATTTCCGTTAAGGATTTTATCATCGTCTGTTCTCCGTAGTATGGGGTAAATGTTCCAGATACCATGCAAAATAAGGCAAAGCATGTCAATCATTTTCAGGAGATCGGTACAGGAAAAAATTGTATGGGGACCCACTTGAAACAGTTTGTGTGCCGACTTAATATTTCGGCTTGACAAAGGCGGGAAGTTCATGAAGAATCCCCCGCCACATTCACTTGATGTGAGGTGTCGAATCAGCCCCTGCCGGGACAGACTGCAGGAGTCGATTTACTGTAAGTTCAATCGTTTGGAATGCCTGTGGAGGCGAGGACTTTTCCGGCCGATCGGAATAAGTCCTGGAAACAATTTCATCGCAAACCCACCCCCAAGGACGGTTTTGGTGAGGAACAGGGGCGAAAAAGGAGATGTACATGTTGATACCCTTGCTGAAAGAAGAAACGCCGTTAGGTGCGGATGGCGTTGAGATTATGGAAAGAGCCCGGGCCCTGAATGCCTGGGGAATCGCGTCTGCCGTCGATATCTACGATTGCACGCCTGAAACCATTCGGGATGCGGATGCCATTCGGCGGTTTGTGGTTGAGCTTTGTGAACTAATAGAGATGAAGCGCTTTGGCGACACCCAGGTTGTACACTTCGGAGAAGATGAACGGGTGGCCGGGTACTCCATGGTTCAACTTATTGAAACATCTCTAATCTCCGCTCATTTCGCGAACCAGACGAATACAGTCTACCTGGATGTATTCAGTTGCAAGCCCTATGACCCGGAAGCCGTCGAGAAATTTGCGAAAACCTTTTTTGGAGGACAACATTCCCTCCTGCAGGTAAATTTGAGGCGATAGGCTGGTGAAAATTCGGATCAGCAAGGATTTGGAGGAATGCAGGCGGCTCTGGTCCATGTATTCCCCGGCCTGCCTTTTCGACATGTGTATGGTCCGGGAGGCCTTTGCCCTCTCCTTTTGCCGAAAGCCCTTCTTTATTGTGGCCGAGCAAGAGGGCAAGGTTTCTGGACTGCTTCCCCTTTGCTGGATTGAAGAGAGCCAATGTTTCGGTTATTTTCCCGGTGAGGTCTGGCGAGGCAAGACCTGGCTTGAACAGAATAAGCTCTGGGCCTCCGGGAACAAGGCTGTTCGGGCTCTCTTGGAGGCCATGCCATCGTCCGTTCACCTGCGGTATATGCCGCCCGAACCGTGGCACTCAAACGAAGATACGGTCTGTGAAGACGAAGTGGGATACCTGTTTTTTCCGGGCCATTATAAATACGATTCTCAACGATACTGGCAGAAATTTTCCGGAAAATCGCGAAAACAATTGGCCAGGGAGATGGCGGCCCTCGCATCCAGGGGGTTGTCGTTTCGACACAATCATTTGTCGGATGCGGCCGTCATGTTCCGGATGAATCTGGAAAGCTTCTGGGAATACTCCTATTTTAATGATGCACGCTTTTTGGCTTCATTTGAAACCCTCATAAGCCGGCTGCACAAAAATGGATTGCTGCGTATTACCACTGCTCTTTTGGGCGGTAAAATCGCCGGGTAGATGTGGGCGCCGTGTGGAACAATACCTACACGGTGCTTGCCGGCGGCACGCACCGGGATTTTCGGGGGGTCGCCAAACTGATTAATTTCCACCACCTGGACTGGGCCTGCGAAAACCGGCTGGATTCCGTCGATTTTCTCTGCGGGGATTTCGGGTGGAAAAGGCGATTTCATTTGACCGCCCGTCCCCTTTACAAAATCCGACTGCGGACGCCCGATGCCTTCGTGCATGCGCCCGCACTTCAAAATCTTGCCTATGCATAGGCCCAATACCCGTGAATGAATGTCATTCACCGTTCCGTCCTCGTTCCCACGGAGGACGGCAGGAACGAGGAGTAACGGCATAGGTTATTCAGACGGGGGCGTCATTCCCGCGGACGCGGGAATCCAGGTTGTCAGCGACAGAC
>JBBSAR010000290.1:0-5893 GCA_038252125.1 Desulfatiglandales bacterium | reverse complement strand
CCCAACAACGCGTACAAGAAGTGGGCGCTATTCACCGCCTTGCCCGACGTCTGATGGGGCCGGACCGGGAACACAGGGATTCCTGGAAGGAATTTGTCAGGCAAGGCCTGGGAATGCGCGATTACGAACCTACGCGGACCTTTCAACATGGGGAAATTCTGGACTTCGGAGGCATCTCTCTTCAAGCCGTCCACACCCCCGGACATTTAGACGATCATTATTGTTTTTTGGAACCCAAGGAAAATGTTTTGCTCACCTTTGACGTGGACCTGACCGGATTCGGTCCCTTTTACGGCAATCCCGAATCGGATATTCCCCTTTTCAAAGAATCTCTCAATAGAATCATGGATATCAAACCCCGGCTGGCGGCCAGTTCCCACCATCTGCCGGTCCGGGAGAATGTGCGGAATGAAATCAGCAGTTTTGCTGATAAAATCTCCAGGAATGAGGAGCGGGTCGCTTCGGCCATAACGGTCCCTCGAAGTCTGGAAGAAATTCGCGCACTCAAGCCCATATACGGAAAGTACATTCCCGGCCAGGAAATCATCTATTCCTTTTTTGAAAGGAACATGGTGCAAAAACATCTGGAATGCATGCAAATGGAAGGAAAGGTACAGTGCCGCGAAGGAAAGTTCTCTTTAAACGCATTGCCGGATTCCGCGTAGACCTCTTTCCCCGGATTCCGATGCAGGTAGATCATTTACCAAATACCTTTAACCTAAATCTAAGGTAACCCAACATGTGTGAAGAAATACTCCCAAACCTGTTTCGATTAAAGATTCCACTGCCCGAAAGCCCTTTAAAATATCTCAACTCCTATGTGATCCGGGACGCGGATCGAAGTTTGATCATCGATACCGGTTTGAATCGAAAGGAGTGCCTGGAAGCCATGATGGCCGGTCTGCACAAGATCGGAATCGATCTTGAAAAGTCCGACATCTTTATCACCCATCTGCATGCCGATCATTTTGGTCTCGTGGCAAAACTCGTCACGGATTCAAGTCGCGTATATTTCAGCCGGCCGGAAAGGGAGCTGATGGAATCGTGGGAAGGATTTGGCGCCATGATCAAATACGCAGGCAAAAATGGTTTCCCGGAAAATGAGCTGCGATCCGTGCTGGATAAACATCCGGGCGCCAAATACGGTTCGGATTGGATTCCTGAAATGCAGTTATTGGACGACGCCGATGCCATTTCCGTTGGGGATTATCACTTCAAATGCGTGGCAACCCCGGGCCATACCATGGGACATATCTGCCTGTACGAGCCAGGCAAAAAACTCCTGGTTGCCGGCGATCACATCCTTATTGATATTACGCCCAATATTCAATGCTGGACGGACACGCAGAATCCTTTGAAGCATTATCTGGCCAGTCTGGACAAAGTGGCCGGACTCAAAGTCGACCTCACTCTGCCCGGTCACCGGCGACTCATAACAAACCACGTTGCCAGAATAACCGAACTGAAACAGCACCATGCCAGCCGGTTAAACGAAGTGGTTGCAATCCTTGAAGGGACGTCCCTGAATGCCTTTCAGATTGCTTCCCGCATGACCTGGGACATAAAGGCCGACTCCTGGGATCAGTTCCCTGTAGCCCAGAAATGGTTTGCCACCGGCGAAGCCATTTCGCATGTGAGGTATTTGGAAAAAGAAGGGAGGCTGGTCCGCAAGAATAATGATGAGGTTACACGGTATTCATTGGCACAAGAAACCAATCCGGTTCCTTCGTGGATTGGTCAGACAAGGAACCCTTAGAAACAAGAGAAAAGCCATGCAAAGACTCCCCGTTACGAAGCAAACGGCCACCAACAACTAAAAGTTCACTACAGCCTTTTTTATTCTTTTTTCTTGACATGAACGCACATCAAGAAATACGATTTGTATTTCATAATAGCGGGAGAGGGTTGGAAAGATGCCAATAAGCGCCAGATTGGATGAAGATACGGAAGAACTGCTAACTAAGACTGCGGCAGTCTTGAATACAACCAGGACCGAAATCCTGAAGGTTTCAATCCGCGAATTTTGCCAACGGACACTGGAGCAAAAAGCTAAACAGCCTTACGATCTGATCGAAGATCTGATTGGAGAGGAGTTTAGTGGGAAGGGCAATCTCGCTATGGATGGTGAGATAATCTTGAGAGAGGCATTCAGCAGAAATCATGATCCTCATTGATACAGGGCCTATTGTGGCCTTTTTCGACGCTTCGGATGATTATCACGGTCTCTGTCTGGAAACACTTAAGAACATAAACCAGCCGCTGGCCACAACATGGGCAGTCCTTACGGAGGCATTTTATCTCCTTGGATTTTCATGGAAAGCCCAGGACAATTTGTGGGAATTTATTTCAAGGGGTGGCCTTGACATCCTGCCCCTGAATGCAAAGTCACGGGCACGTTGCCGGACCCTCATGAAAAAGTACAGGGACCTGCCGATGGACCTCGCGGACGGGACTCTGGTTGCCGTCGCCGAACATGAAAAGATTGAAAAAGTTCTCACCCTGGACCACAGGGACTTCAACATCTATAGGCCTGATCATGTAAAGCATTTCAAAATCTTTCCTGCCCTTCGCTAAACCTTCCCTTGAGACTGAAAACTCTTTTCGTACGACGAAGCCGGACTTCTTCAGAGAAGCCGGGTATGCGAAATGGAAAACGGCGAATTCATTCTAAAGGGAGTCGAGACCGATGTGTGGTACAAAAATCCGGTCAATGGCCCCACCGGCGGCATTGATCTGTATTTTGAATCCGACAAAGAAGGCAACCCCACAGGAATCCTTCATTGTCTGTGTCAGTCCGCGTGGGTCTGTATCTGATTTTTCGTTCATTTCTTACCCAAAGGAAAAATGGAATTTTTAAAACCATACATAGTTCCCGCCAGTGAAATAGAAAGCAGAATCCGGAGGATTCAATCCGAACTACTCCAAAATGACATCGGGGGCGCCTTTATTGTACAACGCGTGGATCTCTTTTACTTCTCGGGAACCGCCCAGAATGCGTTCCTCTATATTCCCTGCGAAGGCGAGCCACTTTTGTTTGTCAAGCAGTATCTTCCCCGCGCCAGACAGGAATCTTCCATCGCCAACATTACAGGGATTACGTCAATCAAGGATATTCCCGGGCTGATAATCGATTTCCATGGAAAACTGCCCGAAGTCATGGGATTTGAACTGGACGTTTTGCCGGTCAATGACTTTGTGTTTTACAAAGAACTGTTCAAGACAACATCCCATGTGGACGCATCCGGACTTATTCTGAAAGTACGGCAGGTGAAATCCTCGTGGGAAATTGAGCAGATGGAAGTGACGGCCCAAATGACGGCAAGGACCTTCGAATACATGAAGGATGTCATTCGCGAAGGGCTTACGGAAATGGAGTTTTCCGCACTGTTCGAGATGTTTGCCCGTACTATCGGCCACGCCGGCGGCCTGCGGGTTCGAAACTACCAGACCGAAGGATACCCCTGGCATGTTTTGAGTGGCAAAACCGGAGGCTTGACGGGCATGCTGGACTCGCCGGCCAGTGGAGAAGGCACATCAGCCGCCTTTCCCGTAGGGGCCGGTTACAAAAAACTCTGCAGAAATGAACCGATCATGGTGGATTTGGGGTCTGTTTTAAACGGATACCACATGGACGAAACCCGCATGTTCGCAATCGGTCCCCTTCCCCAGAAGGCCATGGATGCCTGCCTGGCAACCATTGAAATTCATGACGCGGTTCTCGAAAGAGTCCGGCCCGGCGTCTCCCTCGGGAGGCTGTATGATTTCTCCGTAAAACGGGCTGAAAAGCTTGGCTATGCTGAAAACTACCTGGGGATACCCGGATATCAGGTGACCTTTATCGGACACGGGATCGGCCTGGAGTTGGTTGAACCACCTTTCATAGCCAGAAATCGGAAAGATGTTCTGAAGGAAGGCATGGTCTTCGCGCTGGAACCAAAAATGGTTTTTGAAAACGAGTTTTCAGCAGGGGTGGAGAGCGTTTTTCAGGTAACCGATAAAGGAGCAAAACTCATTAGCCAGGTTCCTGTAAAGGTGTTCGTGTGTTAGGAACCATTCTCAAGGGACGGGCATCTTTCGAACACAGATGAGGTTCGTTATTTTCCATCCTCTCGATTCGTAAAATTTCAGAGCCGGCGCATTGTCCCTGTCGGCCAGGAGTTGCAGTCGCTTCAATCCACGCCTCCCCGCCCAATCGTCTACGGCTCCCATGAGTGCGTTTCCGATGCCCTTTCCCCGATCCCCGTCCCTGACAACAACATCCTCCACCAGCCCTACAAGGCCCCCTTCAGCAGTAGAAATCAGCGTCTGGATGGAACACATCCCCGCCACCTTCCCTTTGCTTTCCGCAACAAAGACCTGCCGCTCTTGTCCCTGCCTGCTGAGCAGCAGGCCTATTCCATGGCGATGGAGCTCCTCGTTAAAAGAGAAGTCTTCCTCCATAGCAAACAAGGCATTCAAAAGCTCAATTAGACCATCCATGTCGGATGGCGCAGCGCTCCGAATGACAATCTCTCCACCGGCCATATCTCTTTGTTCCTTAGAACGAGTCCTCACATTTCACCCCTTCACTCTTCAACACCCCCATTGACTTTCGAGAACTTCTCCACCAGCGCCCGCGCCGCCCATCGAAGGAATATCCGGGTATACTTGGCCCCGGCGAGGTACATGCCCAGGAGAAAAACCAGATGGGAGAGGCCATAGGTGACAGGCCCGCCTATTGCCACAATCAAGGGTTCTTTGAGATAAATGGAAAGCGTCCCCAAAAAGGCCACCGCCGGCCAACCGATAATATAACTGATGCCGATGGCGCTTATGCCCAGGATTATCCGCATGGTGGGGCGTTGCCGGAACGCGCTGAGATCCGCCTTTTCTTCAACAGCGCTTCGTACAAATTTGGTTTTTGCTATTTTCTCAATGAGATACATTTAAATAAAAGTCGGCGGTTTCCAATTGACGGTTTGCGGTTTATGGCTTCATGGGTGCTTTGGCATTCACTTTTTGTGTTGAACTTGCATCAGGGAACCTGTACAAAACAGTTCTTAATCCAGATATACAAAGTTATGAACGAAAAAGCAAACGGGCTTCTATATGGTCGGCAATTCTAATGATGGCTGTCTTCCCCATGTCCCTGTACCTTGCACACAGACAGGTGATCGCTTATGGGAATATTTCGATAAAATCTACTGTATTTCGCTGAAACATCGGAAAGACAGACAGGAGGAAGCGAGTTCGGAATTTCGGAAAGTCGGCCTCTTGTCCCGCGTCGAATTTCTGCTGGTGGATGAACACCCGGTAGACCGCGAACAGGGGATTTATGAATCCCATATGTCCTGCATCCGGAAAGGATTGGGCGCCGAAGCGGAGGCCATCCTGATTTTCGAGGACGATATCTTTTTTGATCGATTCAGCCCGAAAACGCTGAAAAACTGCGTGGATTTTCTTTCCGACTGCCCCGACTGGAACATGCTCTTCTTCGGCTGCATGGTCACATCCAGCCGCAGGACACGAAACAGGTCCATTTTTAAAATCAACTTCAGAAGCCTGTGCCACGCCTACGCACTGAGTCGCCCGTTTGCGGAAACCATCGTCCGGATTCCCTGGGCTAAGGTTCCCCTTGATGACATGTTCCGCGACCTGAAAGACGAGAATACCTATGCGGTGTATCCCGCTTTTGCCTTCCAGAGCAGTTCCCCTTCGGACAACCTTCGCTACCTCATGCTTGATCGCTTCAGAAGATTATGTGGAGGCCTCCGGAATGTGCAGAAAATGAACGAATGGTATCATCGAGGAAAGCCGCTTGTCATCGGGGCTCATGTTTTGCTCATTCTTTTACTGATCTGGATCTGGACAAGATGAAAACCATTCCCGTAAACTGGCGCCTTTTTCTCCTTGT
>JBBSAR010000289.1:0-5924 GCA_038252125.1 Desulfatiglandales bacterium | reverse complement strand
TGAGAAAGGCGCGGAAATCGAAAATACCCGGTTTCGGCACTTTGATGTTAACGAAATCCGTTTCGTTAACATACTGGCCCTGCACGGCTATCCTAAATTGTTTCAGGCGGTTGCCATGTATGACCTCGTACCCGTTATGACGTAATTCCTCTTCGTACTTACTGATGTAGTTGTCTATGGTTCGGGAGGATCTATTTCTCTTTGCTCCCCACAAAGAGTGTCAGTTTGCAATGAAACCTTTCACCGGTCATCAACATTTCAGCCGACTTGTGCCGCGGAAGTCCCTCGCAGTCAATGACCGGAAGCAAATCGGATCTTCATCATCAATTGCTTTTGGAGCCTCTGCACGCCGAAAAGGCAAAATAAAGAGGAATAAATCGGATGCGCTCTTCGGGCAGTTCTTCATAAGGCCTTGTGGAAAACACCATGCCCCATGGCGAATTTTTGTAGGTCTTTAAAAAGAGATGAAGGCTTCTCAATCTTCCGGAAACTCCGCTTTTCACCTCGACGGGGGTTATTTGACCGTCGATTACCGTTATGTAATCTACTTCGGCGGTGCTGCTCTTTGCCGACCTTGACCAATAATGAAGGTCATCACCTCGGCTCGACAGCATCTCCTGCCCCACAAATTGCTCCGCCATTGCGCCTTGGTAGATGCCGAGGAGGTCTGCTCTTCCATATTCAACATCCGTGGGCATTCCCGATAGATATCGCATGAGCCCCATATCAACCAGAATAGCTTTGAAGACTTTTTCACTCGACGACATTCCCAATGGAAGTCCGGATGGATCTGTCGAGGCGATCTTTCGGGTGACACTGGCCTGGCAAAGCAGCTCAAAGGCTTTTTTTACCGTCGGACCTGAGAAATCACGGGAAAGTCTTGCGTATTTGATCTGCTGTCCTACACTTTGAGATATGGATGTCAATACGGAATTCAGGCATTGCTTATCCACCTGAGGGCTGTACTTGGCAAAATCCATACGATAAGTTTCACAGATTTCCGCCTGCACTTCGAAGGATTCCCTCATGGAGTGGGTTTCGGCATAGGCCTTAACGCTTTCAGGCATTCCCCCTATGAAAAAGTATCGCCTGAGTTCCTCAAAAAGGAGTTGGTGAACGGCTTCCGATGTTCTTACGGGGGGAGACAGGATCACTTCAGCCGCACGCTCATTCCCGATTGCCTGAAGAAATTCGGCAAAACAGAGGGGAGAAAGGTGCAGAAATTGAATTCGCCCAACCGGAAAGGAAATATCCTTCATGGCGAATTCGAGCAATGACCCGGCTGCAGCCACGTGCAGTTCAGGGATTTCTTCAAAAAAATAGCGGAGCGCGATTATGGCCCTGGGGCAGGCCTGAATTTCGTCAAAGAAAAGGAGCGTTTTTCCCGGAATGATTTTTTGATTTGAAAGTATTTCAAGTTCGGAGCAGATCCGCCTTGCATCCAGATTCCTCTCAAAGACGCGGTGCCAGTCGGTATTCCGTTCCAGATCCGCCAGGACGATGGCATTAAAATGGGTTTCGCCGAATTTTCGCAAAGAATAGGTTTTTCCAACCTGTCTGGCGCCGCGAAGAATCAACGGTTTTCTTCGCTCGCTTTCTTTCCAATTGGCAAGTTGTTTGTCAATCAAACGTTCCATTTTTCTGCGTCCACGAGCAAGAGATGGGGTAAAATTCGTAAATACAAGGGTAATTTACATGGATGATTTATAAATTACAAGGGATATTTGAAATATGGAGTCCGGGACTTCAGGCATCTGGTCAAGGGACTCAAATTCGGGTCGTTCTTCCATCCTGTTTCATTTCCGGGGTTTCATGGTGAAAGCGTCAGGTGAAATGGTTCGGATTCTCACGACGGATGGTTTGAATGACTTCATCCAACTGTTGAAGAAAACGGGATCGATCCCGCTTATTTAAGGGCGGAGGCCCGCCGGTTATCTCTCCTATCTCGCGAAGTTCCGACAACAGATCCCTGGTCGCGACGGTCATGCCGATGTTGTCTTCGGTGAACGGCTTTCCGGTTGGACCCAGGACCCGTGCGCCCTTTTTCAGACAGCGGCTTGCAAGGGGGATGTCGGCGGTAATCACGATGTCGTAAGACTGCAAGTGTTCCACGATCCAATCATCGGCCTCGTCCAACCCGTCCCCCACCACTTCCAGGGCAATCCGTCGTTCATTGGGCACCCGCATCCAGGAGTTGGCAACCAACGTGACGGGAAGGCCGAATCGGCCGGCCACGCGGTATATCTCCTGTTTGACCGGGCATGCATCGGCATCTACAAAGATGTGCAGCAAACCAAGATCCTCCTTTATTTCAAAAATTACTCCCACAGGGTGGGATCAAAATGCAAAATGGCGCCTGAATCACGTCAAGGCGTGATTTTCATTCAGGGACTACGCGGCTACCCACTCGGCACTTGTGATTGGGGCAACAGCCCTGCTATTGAAGATTGTTTTCAATAAGCGCTCCTTTCCCTGTTTATTTTATCCTTTCGAAACCGGAATTTCTTTCACTCGTCCAATTTGACCGTCTTCCAGGCGAACTTTAATCCCGTGGGGATGAGTTGGAGATTTTGTGAGGATGTCTTTTACGATCCCTTCCGTGAGTTTCCCTGATCGCTGGTCTTTTTTTAATACGATGAATACATGCATTCCCGGTTGTATATTTTCACGATGTGTCCCGGCCATGGTTCTCATTTCCCTTTTCTGTCGGTATTCCGGTTAAATTCCTTCATTCTGGCGATACCTTTCAAATCTCTATTTGTTTACGTTGGACTCCAGCATGAGGTCCGAGTATTGGTGCAGATTGCCGTACAGGGGGCCCCAGCTTCCATCGCTTTGTTTGTCTTCGGCCAGGGCAACCGTGATGAGCCGAACGCCGTCAGCGGTCTTGGCCGCCACCTGGGCGGTTATGCTACGGGTGGTGCGGCGTCTCCGTGCGGTCTTGGTGGTGTCGGTCCATTCCTCCACGGTTTGTTCTTGCCAGTTTTCCGAAATGATGGTGCATCGTAGCGGATCCCCGCCCTCTTTCTTGTTATTTTTCACCAAGTCTTCGGCTTTTTTCTTCAGTTCGCCTATGTCGCTGCCGGCGTAGCGATCGGGCGTCATGAAGGTGCGCTCTTTGCGAATCTGCCGGTTCTCTTTATCCTTGGCCACCAGCGCTTCAAATTTGGCTTGGATCTCTTTTCGTTTGGGATCGGATTCGGGCAGCGCGGCAATGACCTTCTCCGTGGTTTCGCGAATGGACGTCATCCATTTATGATCCACCAGATTCGGTTTGATGGCCTTATCTGATTTCCACCCGTTGTCTTTTTCCAATTGGGCCATGGCGGCATCAATTGCCTTTTCCGCGTCCCCCGTCAGAGACGCGACACGGCTGGCAAAACCTTCCTCAAAGCTTTTCAGGCGGAGGGGGGCTTCCTTGTCGGCAAGATCTTCCAGTTGGAAGGTCTTGCCGTTGGGAAACTCCGTTTTTTTGTACTCTGCATAAAAAGCCTTGAATGCCTCGTAACGTTTCTGGGCATCGGCAAACTTTTCGGGTTCGGACGTGCCAGGCACAAATACTGTTTTGGCGGGGTCGCAGCCTTCCTGCCCGGTGTAGGAGAGATAGGCACGGAATTTGGTCACCCACTCCGCGGATTGTTGTTCCTGAGCGGCTTTGGCGGCAGCAGCGTCGGCCTCGGCTTTTGACTCGGCCGCGCCTTGTTCTTCCGCTTTACCGCTCAGTTCATTAAAGCGGTTTTTCGTGGCGGCGAAATCGGGATTGGCCGGGTCGAATTGACCGCTGTAGTTCTTTTCAATTTCTTCAAACAGCTCTCCGGCTTGCTGGAGTTTATATTTCGCGTTTTTTGCGTCTTTGCTGGTGTAGCGTTCGGCTTGGTCCAAGAGGCGGTCGATGTCCTTCAGCCTCTTTTTCACCCCGGAGGGGAGTTTGTTCCCGCTCGATGCCTTTGCGGCAGCGGCTGGTGCGGCGGATTCAGACGGCATGGCTTTTGATTGGGGTTTGGGGGGCAGTTTCTGTTCGGAAGAGGAGGCACTGCTCTCCGTCTTGCCGAGTTTCTTATCCACGCTGGTTCGTAAGCGCGTAAACTTTTTTTCGGTTTGCAGGATCTTCTTGTTGGTTGGATCTTCCGCCTTCCCCTGTTCTATGAGAGCCGCGGCTTCATTAAGCAATGCATCTGCTTCCGCATTCTTGCCGCTATACATCATTTTTTCAGCATTTCGGATGATCTTGTCCGCCTGTTTTGCCAGATCGTCCGCACCGGCAAAGGCTTGTCCCGCGATAAAAAAAGACATCGCTGCCAAAACTGCAACAATCATTCGTCCCCATTTCGTTCCCATGTGCTTCCTCCTATTGTAAATTCAACATCAAGTTAGGTAGTCCGATCCATATAACGTTGGATACTATGGTTTTCCCTGGTCGTTTCCTGCTTTTTGATCTTCACGACCCTGGTGCCTCGGATTTCTGAAAAGACCCGTAAAGAGGCTGAAGGTCGCCCCCGCGATAGGCCTGATATGGCTTACCCGAAATATGAGCTGGCCGTGACCGATGGGCTCGACGGGACGCACTTCCCTGAATTTCTTGAGTAAAAGCCCGGCGGCGACGAATCGAATGAGTCCTGATAGAAAAAAGATCGCAGGGAGGGCCGATATGGGCGTCCACACCCATGGGCCAAGGGTAAAAGAACCTGGAAGATGATCAGCCGCAATGCCTCCGCATACAGAACCGAAGAGGACACACACCCCATTGACCAAACCCTGGTAGGCCACGCACCTGGCCCGCTTCGGGGGGGTAACCGCGTCAAACATGAAATTGGCCGCGGAAAGGGTGAATCCTGCCCAGACGAATCCGGCATAAACCTGGATTCCCATCAGATATCCGAGGTTGTGGGAGATAAGCCAGAGCATGGGCGCCACGCCCACACCCCACCCGCAGAGGTTCAGGATTTTTTTATTGCCGAAACGATCGCACAGCTCTCCCCAGTATCGAAAGGTGAGGAACTGGCTGACGGCAGCTACTGCTGTTACGGCGGTAAATTCCAGATAGCTGAGATGGAGGTCCCGGAGCATATAAAGGGCGAAATAGGGGCCTGAAAAAGAGAGACCAAAATTGACGGCACCCACAAAAAATACAAATTTTGCGAAATTGGAATGGGGCGAACGCCTCAGAAACTGCCTGAAGGTGAATATCTGTTCCGCGGACAGGTGAAATTCCGGATCAGCATAATGCTTCAGCCAGTGGGCGGAATTCATGCGGGCAAGAAAAGCCGCAAGAAAAATGATCAGGAAACCTGCCGCCGTATGATCCCACCGAGCAGAGAGGTGCAAGACGCACCCACCCGCAAGAAGCGCCACGAACGTGCTCAATCCGGCCAACCGGTTGCGGTTCCCGAAAAATCGGCCCCTGATGCCTGGGTCAACCAGATCGCCGATCAGGCTGTTCCATACTGGAACGATAGCCCCATTGGCGCCTTGATAGAGGAGAACAAGCCCCATCAAGAGCCACACCGTCACATCGCCCTTTCCAAAAAGAAAGGGCAGAAGGCAAATGGGGATCCATAGAGCCCCCTGAAACAGGGCGCCTGTGACAATCACCCGGCGCCGACTCGGGAAGCGGTCCATGCGGATGGCCCCTGCCCACTGCATTACCGCTCCGAAAAGCTGCGGAAGGGTGGACAAGATGCCAACCTGCAGGGTTGTGGCCTGAAGGAAGATGCCGAAAGGCCCCAGATAGGTTTCCCCGGAACCCAGCATCACGGCATTGCTTATCCCATCACGTATGGAAGCGCGAAGAGAGGGATCATGGATCTCCGGGTTGGTTGAGGTGTCGGCTGAAACGGTTTCCAGTGCCATAGAAAAAACAATGCTCCAACATGTTCTTCTTCTATTATCTCGTCCGGTAGTTGCAGCGAGGGGACCTGGTCCGC
>JBBSAR010000288.1:0-5959 GCA_038252125.1 Desulfatiglandales bacterium | reverse complement strand
CGGCGGTGCAGCGACCACCCGTCGCTTCGGGTGGGATGAGATGAACTCCGGCTATGAGGCAATCCGCCATGCCCGATGCCACGTAAGCAGTGGCGAAACCGATGGCGGAAAGTCCTCCCGCGCACATGCGGTCGATGGAGCAACCCGGAATGCCGTACCCCCAGTCCGCCAGCATGCTCACCACCCGGCCGATGGTTCCTCCCTGTTCCTTCACCTGATTGGTAACCCCCCAGATATTGTCTTCGATCATATCGGGAGTGACCCGGGGATTTCGCTGGATTAATGCTTTCAGCAGAGGAACGATCAGGTCGTCGGCCCTGGTTTTCCAGAAAATCCCCTTTTCTCCGGCCCTTCCAAAGGCCGTTCTCACAGCGTCAACCACCACCACCCGGTTCAATTTTCCGTCCATATTCATGACTCCTCTTTAATTTCTTGAACATAAAAGAGTTAAAACGGTTTTCGGATCCTTTTGCGCACCTGTCCTGTCAGAGCCCCCGGCATTAATGGAGTCCAGATCTGCGTGGGGTTGCCGGGGGATTTGAATAGGATGCAATCTAACCAATAATTCCACTATATTCTTTCAAAAACGGCCGCTATCCCTAGCCCCCCTCCCCCGCAGATGCATTCCAGACCGTAGCGGGCCTTCCGCCTTTGCATCTCGTGGAGCAGGGTGACCAGTACGCGCGTTCCCGTGCAGGCGATGGGATGGCCCAGAGAAATCCCGGAGCCGTTCACATTCACCCTGTCATAGTCTTCCTCTCCAACACCCATCTCCTTTAAATCGGCCAGCACCTGGGCTGCAAAAGCCTCTTGAATCTCAATAAGATCTATCTGATTCATGGTCAACCCGGCCTTTTTCAGGGCCTTTTCCACGGCCTTTGGGACCGTCTTGTAGGCCCGCCGGGGATCATCTCCCGCCACGGCCGAACCCCTTAACACGGCCAGGGGTTCCAGACCCAACCGGGCCGCCATCTCGTCCGACATGACCACCACCGCGGCTGCGCCGTCATTTTCCGTGCTCGAATTCCCCGCAGTACACACGCCCCCCAGGACCGGTTTGAGACGGGCCAGTTTCTCCAGGGTTGTATCTGCACGCGGATTTTCGTCCCGGTCCATTATTTTGGGGTCTCCTTTGGGCTGTGGAACGGAAACGGGCACAATTTCCCGGGAAAAGAGACCTTTTTCCATGGCGCCACAGGCCTTTTTGTGACTGTGAAACGACCACAGGTCGCAGGACTCGCGACTGATGCTCTCCTCCTTGGCAGCGGTCTCGGCCCAGGACATCATGGACGGCAGGATTCCGTAGCGTTCCTCGGGCTGACTCATAACCCGAGCCCTCTGAATTCGATCATAAAAGGGCATCCCCCACATACTCAGGTCCCCGTGACCTCGCGGCATCCCCTTCCGTCCGCCAACACCCCACTTGATGTGACCGGGCAGATAGAATTCCGCGTTGCTCATGCTTTCAACACCCCCTGCCACAACCACCTGAGCCTGCTCCGATCGGATCAGCGAAGCGGCAAAGCAGACCGTATCGAGCCCCGTGCAGCAGCGTCTGTCAAAAGTGATGCCGGGGATGGCTTCCGGCCAGCCCGCCTTGAGTAGTCCCATGCGGGCAACATTCACGTTCTCTCCGTTTTGGTAGGACTGTCCCAAGATCACATCATCCACCAGGTCGGGTTCCATATGAGCCCGAGCCAAGGCAGCGTTCAGGACCAGTGCCGCAAGGTCATAGGCAGGGACATCCTTGAGCCCTCCCATATATCGCCCCACAGGGGTCCTGACGGCACTCACAATCACGGCTTCCTTCATCACTTCTCCTCCTAAAAGGCCCCTTCGGGCATCTCCACGATCTCTCGTCCCTTGCGCAGGCAGGTCTCCAGACGACCCAGAGTGACCGGCAGGGTCACCCCCGCAAAATAGGTAGCCTGCATGACCTTGCCCCTATAATAGTCGCTCTCGCCTTTTTCGTCCATGATCCTTCCGGCGATAACGGCCATGTCCAGAAGTCGCCAGGTAACCGTGACATCCCCGAAACAGAGAAGGACCGGGTAGGTGTAGGAGGCCCACTGGAGGGGATCCGTATCCGAAATACCGGACATCTCCTCGGCCACCCGGGTCAGCTTTTCCGCCGCTTTTGACAAGGACCCCACAGCTTCGCCCAGGGTCTTATGGTCTTTATTCTCCCTGCGGAACGATTCGATCTCCTCCATGAAGGCCTTGAAATAGGCGCCGTTGTTGATCCGCATCTTGCGCCCGAGAAGATCCATGGATTGAATGCCGTTGGCGCCCTCATAGAGGGACATGATCTTGGCATCCCTCAGGTACTGCTCCAGGGGATATTCCTTGCTGAACCCATAGCCCCCGAGACACTGGATGGCCGTCTCACAGACCCGAAAGCCCATGTCCGAACAGTAGGCCTTGATGATGGGCGTCAAAAACTCCACAAGGGCCTGATAACGAATTTTCTCCTCTCCCTCCCCCATTTCCAAAGACAGATCGGACCAGAAGGCCCCCGTATAGATCATAGAGCGCATGCCATCCACCATGGCCTTCATCCACAGGAGCATTCTGCGTACATCCGGGTGGCCGATGATGGGAATGAACCCGGGATTTTTCCGGGTAATGTCAGAACCCTGAACCCGTTCTTTGACATAGGCCAAGGCATTTTGGTAAGCGGTGCTTGCCAGGGTCATCCCGCTCACTCCCGTATTGATCCTGGCAGCGTTCATCATCTGGAACATGTGGGCAAGCCCCCGGTTTTCCTCGCCGCAAAGATGCCCCTCGCAACCGTCGTTGTCCCCGAAATTGAGGGCGCAGGTGGGAGAGGCATGCAGGCCCAGTTTCTTTTCCACGCCACTGCAGACCACATCATTGAACTCTCCCACGGACCCGTCAGGAAGAACCCGGTATTTGGGGACGATAAAAAGGGAAATCCCCTTGACCCCTTCAGGCGCCCCTTCCACGCGGGCAAGGACCAGATGGATGATGTTCTCGGTCAGATCGTGGTCACCCCAGGAGATGAAGATCTTATTTCCCTTGATTTTGAACCGATCCCCTTCCCTCACGGCCGTGGTGCGGATGGCAGCCAGATTGGATCCCGCGTCGGGTTCGGTGAGTGCCATGGTGCCGGCCCATTTTCCACCGAACATGGGGGGAATAAACCGTTCCTTAAGTTCAGGCGTGGCGAAGTTTTCAATGAGATGAGCAGCCCCGTGCGTGAGGCTCGGCGCCATATTAAAGGATTGTGCAGCGCCGTACATGAGATCGTTAATAACGATCCGCATCATGTGAGGGAAGCCCTGACCACCGTATTCCGGGTCCCGCGCCGCGGCGGTCCAGCCGTTTTCGCCGTAAAGTTCAAACACCTCCCGGTATTCCGGGGCACAGCGGACCTGCCCGTCTTCGTAGACCACCCCCCACTGCTCTCCTATATCCTGCAGAGGTTCCACGACGCCACGGGTAAATTTAACCGCCTCCTGGACCAGCATATCCAGAGTACTTTCGTCCAGTTCACGATATCGCTCAAGGGTACAGAGGGAACCGTAGTTCAACTGATCTTTGAGAATAAAGAAAAGATCTTTCTCGTTTATCTTAAAATGACTCATGGTTGTTGCTTCTCCTTACGTTTCTTTTAATTAGATTCCTGTTCTTCACTTCGTAATCATCTGGCTCGGCAGCCACATGGCGATCTCCGGAAAAATCATCACCAGCGCAAGACAGATCGCCTGAAGCACTACGAACGGGAGGATGGACCGGTAGATATCCGTCATGCTGATGGAGGAAGGCACCACTCCCTTCAAAATAAAGAGGTTGAACCCGAACGGCGGCGTCACATAGGCCATTTCCATGTTGATCACAAAGAGGATGCCGAACCATAGAGGGTCGAAACCCAGGGCCGTGACGATGGGCACGAAGATCGGCGTAGTGAGCATGATAATGCCCGCGGGATCTAGAAACATCCCCAGAACAAAGAACACCATCTGCATGGAAATCAGGATCAGCCAGGGGGACACCTTCAACGACAGGATGGTTTCCTGAATGAGATCCTGGATATCGGCATAGGCCAGGAAATGGGAGAAAGCAAGCGCGCCGATAATAATCCAGAAGACCATGGCGTTGAGCTTCATGGTGTCCCAAAGGGCGGTTTTCAGGTTTTGCCAGGTGAGTTTGCCGTATAGCAGGGCGCACAGGATGGCGCCGAAAGCCCCGACCGCCGAGGCCTCGGTGGGCGTACAGACACCACCATAGATGACTCCCAGTACCAGAAAGACCAGAATGATGGGGAGGAGCACTCCTCGCAGTACGATCAGCTTCTCCACAAAGCTGTATCTTTCCTGGACGGGGGGCGCCAGATCCCTGTTCATGAGGGCACGAAAAAAGATATACACGATGAAGATAAGACAGAGAAGTATTCCAGGAAGAATCCCTCCGATAAAAAGCTTTCCGATGGAAACCTCGGCCACGGCTCCATACAGGATCATGATGATGGAAGGGGGAATCAGGATCCCCAGGGCGCCGCCGGCGGCGTTGCTGCCGATGGCCAGGTTCTTGTCGTAATTGCGCTTCAGCATGGAGGGCAGCGCGATGAGACCCATGCTGATGGTGGCCACCGAACTGATCCCGGCCATGGCCGCAAACAGGGCGCAGATAATGACGGTTCCTATGGCCAGCCCGCCGGGGACCCGACCCATCCAGCGATAGACCACCTCATAGAGCTGGTCCCCCATGCCGCTGAATTTGAGCATGTTGGCCATGAACACGAACAGGGGTATAGCCAGGAGGAGGAAATTGGTGGATTCCCCATAGGCTGTGTTGAACATCAGATAAAGGCCTTTGGATCCCCAGAGGGCGTAAATACCCGCAGTGGCGATGCCGCACAGCGCGAAGGCTATGGGAACCCCCAGACAGAGGAGAAATACCAGGACGCCGAATACGATAATAGTCAGTTGCCAGACTTCCACGCCCTATGCCTCCCTTCCCGCGTCCGGGTTCATATCGCAACCAGTGAACAGCAGATAAATGCCCCTTACGGCACGGACCAGACCCTGAAGGCCCAGCAGCACCCCCCCTATGGGACCCATAATCATGGACGGAAAAAGGGGCATCTCCAGGATAGACATGGATCTCTTGTCCTGGATAAAGGCGTCCTGGCAGAGCTCGCCCCCCTTCCAGACCATGGCGGCCACAAATACAAGGATCAGCAGAAACGAAACCAAGTCCACAAGGGCCCTTGTTCTGGGGCTGAAGTTCCGGTGGAAGATGTCCACCCGCACATGGCCGTCATAAACCAGGCAGAATCCGGCGCCGAGCATGACCACCCCTGTCAGGATATACTGACTGATCTCATTGGACCATCGGGTGGGGGAATTAAAGAAATACCGGCTCACCACCTCATACATGATGGCAAATACCAGAAACAGAATAAGAAAGGCGAATATCCTCCCTATCCAGATATTCGTCTTATCTATAAAATTCAGAAACTTCTTCATAATCACGTCCCAGTTCAAAACAGCGGCCGGAGCTTACCGACCAATGGGTTCCCAAGCCGGAGCCCGGGAATCAGAGGAAAACCGAGGTTTCAGGTATCAGTGTTCAGTACCGGCTACTACAGAATGGTTCAGCCGAACCTGAACCATACCGTCAGAAAATCTGGGCAGGCCAAGCCAGGCATTTCCCTGACACCTGACACCTGACACCTGAAACCCGAAGTAGAAACATTCACGATTTGTATCGTTGCAGGCAGAGCAACCCGGATCAGTCCAGATTAACCCCTTTTTCCTTCATATAGGCTTTAAGGCTTCGAACCATCTTGCCGGTCAATTCATTCTTTTTTGGAATAACCGCTTTGCTTTTCAACTATTTGCGTTTAGCTTTAGAAAGTTAATATCAATATACTTTCATCCGAATTTATTACCTGCCGTATGAAACAATTGCTTCTGAATAAAACCATTATGGT